>NZ_SMKS01000030.1:0-75638 GCF_004348435.1 Saccharopolyspora terrae
CTGGGGCAGCCTGACCCTCTACAAGATCATCCGCGAGCTACAAACCCTGCTCGCCACCTGGTCCGGCACCTGCCCCACCTGCCATCAACACATCCACCGATTACCGACCTAACAAAGCACTACTAGGAGCTGTCGAGGAATTCCGTTGCTTGGCGGTGCCAGTGGCAGAACCTGAGCGGCTCCGTGGACTCCGTGCGCCGCTCCTTATGTATGTCCAAGACACGGCGTCCCGGCGTACTCACCACGAAACCGCTCAGAACCTGCGGCGGTGCAGGTTGCGTCCCACACCTGAAACAACGGCTTCGCCGGGTCCTCAAACAGCACCTAGCCGGTCCGAGCGTCGGGGGGCTGTGCCAAGCTGCGGCCATGCGGATCGCCACGTGGAACGTCAACTCGGTAGGAGCCCGGCTGCCCAAGCTGCTGGACTGGCTCGGCACGGCCGAGCCCGACGTGCTGTGCCTGCAGGAGCTCAAGTGCGCCGAGGACGCCTTCCCGTTCGACGAGGTCGGTGAGCTCGGCTACGAGATCGCCGCGCACGGGACCGGCCGCTGGAACGGCGTCGCCGTGCTCTCCCGGGTCGGCCTGACCGACGTCCGCCGAGGGTTGCTCGACCAGCCCGGCTTCCAGGCCGACGGCTCCATGTTCGAGACGCCCGAGCCCCGCGCGGTCGCCGCGACCTGCGGCGGGGTCCGCGTCTGGTCGGTCTACGTGCCCAACGGACGCGAGGTCGGGCACGCCCACTACGACTACAAGCTGCGCTGGCTGGAGGCGCTGCGCGCCACCGCGGTCGAGGAGCTGGCCGCCGACCGCCCGTGGGCGGTGCTGGGCGACTTCAACATCGCGCCCAACGACGAGGACGTGTGGGACATCGCCGCCTTCGAGGGCTGCACCCACGTCACCCCGGAGGAGCGCAAGGCGCTCACCGCGCTGACCGAGTCCGGGCTGACCGAGGTGCACCCGAGGGCGCTGAAGTACGACGTGCCGTTCACCTACTGGGACTACCGGGCGCTGCGGTTCCCGAACAACCAGGGCATGCGCATCGACCTCGCCTACGGCAACGCGGCGTTCACCGGCGCGGTCACCGACTCCTACGTCGACCGCAACGCGCGCAAGGGCAAGGGCACCTCCGATCACGCCCCGGTGGTCGTCGACCTCGACCTGGGCTGATCCGCCCGGCACGTCCGGGCGGCTATCTTGCGTGGCGAACCACGCTGCGAGGAGGAGCCACGACGTGCCGGATTCGCTCTGCCACCACACCGCCACCGAACTGTCCGCGCTGATCCGGGCGCGGGAGGTCTCGGCGCGCGAGGTGATGCAGGCCCACCTGGATCGCATCGAGCTGCTGAACCCGAAAGTCAACGCCCTGGTCTCGGTGGACCCCGAGCGGGCGCTGGCCGCGGCCGCCTCCGCCGACGAGCGGCTGGCCTCGGGCGCCCAGGTCGGTCCGCTGCACGGGTTGCCGATCGCGCACAAGGACACCCACGACACCGCGGGCATCCGCACGACCTACGGCTCACCGCTGCTGGCCGACAACGTCCCGGACCGCGACGAGCTCGTCGTGGAACGGCTCAAGGCCGCGGGCACGATCGCGATGGGCAAGACGAACGTGCCCGAGTTCGCGGCCGGTTCGCACACCTTCAACCCGGTCTTCGGCACCACCGCCAACCCCTACGCCCTCGACCGCTCGGCGGGCGGCAGCAGCGGTGGTGCGGCGGCCTCGCTGGCCTGCCGGATGCAGCCGCTCGCCGACGGCAGCGACATGGGCGGCTCGCTGCGCAACCCGGCGTCGTTCTGCAACGTCGTGGGCCTGCGGCCGGCACCGGGCCGGGTGCCGACGTGGCCGGACCTCGCGGCGTGGTCGACGCTGTCGGTGCAGGGCCCGATGGGCCGCACCGTCGCCGACGTGGCGCTGATGCTCTCGGCGATCGCCGGGCCCGACGACCGCAGCCCGATCGCGATCAGCGAGCCCGGCTCGGCGTTCCAGGGCTCCCTGGAGACCGACCTGTCCGGGCTGCGGGTGGCGTTCTCGCTGGACCTCGGCGGCGAGCTCGTGGTGGACCCGCAGGTGCGGGCGGTGCTGGAACCGGCCGCGCAGGTGCTCACCGACCTCGGTGGGGTCGTGGAGGAGGCCGCGCCCGACCTCACCGGCGCTGACGAGGTCTTCCGGACGTTGCGCGCCTGGCAGTTCGAGCTGGCCCTCGGCGAGTTCCGCGACGCCCACCCGGACCGGATCAAACCCAGCCTGCGCGACAACATCGACGCGGGACGGGCGCTGACCGGTGCCGACGTGGGGCGCGCCGAACGGCTCCACGCCGGGCTCTACCACCGGGTCCGCGAGTTCTTCGGCCACTACGACGTGCTCGCGCTCCCGGTGAGCCAGGTGCCGCCGTTCGACATCGACCTGGAGTTCCCCACCGAGATCGGCGGCGTGGCCATGCCGTCCTACCTCGACTGGATGCGCTCGGCGTACTGGATCTCAGCCACCGGCTGCCCGGCGATCTCCGTCCCGGCCGGTTTCACCCCGCAGGGCCTCCCGGTCGGCATCCAGCTCGTCGCCCCGCACCGCGGCGAACGGCGTCTGCTGCAGATCGCCCACGCCTTCGAGCGGGCCACTCACCACGCCACCGTCCTCCCCCAGCTCTGACCGTCGCGGAGCCGTTTCAGGTGTGGGACTCAGCTCGCACCGCCGCGGGTTCTGACACGTCTTCTGGCGAGGACAGCCGTTGCGCCGTGTAGTGGACATACATCAGCAACGGATCCCGCAGCCAGAAGACGTGTCAGGTTCCGCCACCCGCACCGCCAAGCAGAACAACCCATCAAGAAACTAGCCGCGGTCGGCGGTCGTGGCGTGGTCGTAGTAGCCGACTACGCCGGTGGCACCGTGCAGGGCGAAGCCCGCTTCGGGCGTGGCGGGCTCGCCCGCGGTCTCGATGATCCGACGCATGGTGGTGTCGACGAGCGCGTCGAGGTCCCGCCAGCGTCGCGCCGGGTCGCCGCCGACCGGGGCGTCCTCGGCGAAGTCCTCGGCGCACCGGTCTAGCCCTTCGCGCAGCAGCCGCGCGTGGTTCATGAACTCGCCCCTGCCCCAGTCCGGAGCCAGGTCTTCGGCGTGGGTGGCGAGCAGACCCGCCATGTGGGCGATGTCCTCGACGTGGTTGCCGAGCCACTTGCGGCGCCGGTGGATCGACCCCAGCTCCGGCCACCGCTTGCGCGCGGCCTGCCGGGTCCTGCCGGTGACCGCGCTCAGGTCGGCCAGGCTGGCGCCCAGCCACACGCTCTCGGCCGACGCCGACTCGGTCTGCTGAGCCGCGGCCTCGGCCACGAGCTCTTCGGTGGCCAGCGCCGCCTGCAGCCGCGCGAGCGAGGCCGCCCGCCGCTGCTGCTCATCACCCACGTCGGAGCCCTTCGGGCCGGGATCGCGGACCTCCACGACGACGTCCGCGGCCAACTGCTCGACGAGCCGAGCTGCTTCCTGTGCCGCCACGACTCCCCCTCTCTGTAAACCCGAGGTTCACAGTATCAGTGTGAACCTCGGGTTTACAACGTCGAGCCTCAGCCTCCCGCCGGAAGACACCCCCACTTGGTGTCCACAGTGGACGTCACGGCGGTGAATTTTCGCGACTGCCACGCGAAATCGGACACCCGGCGCCTTGCATCCAGTGGTGAACACAGGTTTACTCACCTGGTGAACACGAGTTCACGCTGGGAGTGAGGAGTCTGATGAGCGTCGCCGGGTCCGCTTCGTCCGCAACGCGCAGTTCGAAAGTGGTCATCATCGTGCTCGCCTCCTGCGGGATCGCGGTATCGCTGATGCAGACCCTCGTCGTCCCTCTGCTCCCCGAGTTCCCCCACCTGCTCCACACCACCGCCGCCAACGCCGGCTGGCTGGTCACCGCCCCGCTCGTCGCGGGCGCGGTGTGCGCGCCGGTCACCGGACGGCTGGGCGACATGTACGGCAAGCGCCGGATGCTGCTGTTATCCCTGGCCACGATGGCGGTGGGCAGCGCGATCGGAGCGGTCAGCGACGACTTCACCGCGGTGCTGGTCGGCCGCCTGCTGCAGGGCGCGGCCGTCGGCGTGGTGCCGCTGGGCATCAGCATCATGCGCGACGAGCTGCCCGAGGAGCGCGTGGGCTCCGGGGTGGCGCTGATGAGCGCGACGCTGGGCATCGGCGGTGCGGTCGGGCTGCCGATCACCGGTGTGGTCGCCCAGGAGCTCAACTGGCACTGGCTGTTCGCCGGAGCGATGGTCTTCGCCCTCGTCGAGATCGCGCTGATCCTGTGGGTGGTGCCGGAGTCATCGCTGCGCACGGGCGGGAAGTTCGACTTCGTCGGCGCCGTGGGGCTCTCGGCGGCGCTGACCTGCCTGCTGCTGGCCATCTCCAAGGGCAACGAATGGGGCTGGTCGAGCGCCCTGGTGCTCGGACTTCTCGCCGGAGCCGTGGTCGTCCTGCTGCTGTGGGGCGCCTACGAGCTGCGGACCGCCGCGCCGCTGGTGGACCTGCGGGTGTCGGCGCGCCCGACGGTGCTGCTGACCAACATCGCGTCCGTGCTGGTGGGCATCGCGATGTTCACCGGCTTCCTGGTCGGTTCGCAGCTGCTGCAGGCCCCGCCGGAGACCGGCTACGGATACGGCCTGTCGCTGGTGGTCGCGGGCCTGGTCCTGCTGCCCATCGGTGCCGCGATGGGCCTGTTCTCCCCCGTCTCGGCCCGGATCTCCCGCCGCTACGGTCCGCGCACCACGCTCATCCTCGGGGCCTGCGTGCTGGCGCTGGGCAACCTCGGCGGTTCACTGCTGCACGATCCGCTGTCGGTCGTGGTGGTGAACCTGACGATCGCCTCGATCGGCGGAGCCCTGGCCTACGGCGCGCTGCCCGCGCTGATCATGCGGTCCGTGCCCACCACCGAGACCGCCGCCGCCAACGCGCTCAACAGCCTGGCCCGGTCGATCGGCACCTCCGGGTGCAGCGCGATCGTGGTCGCGCTGACCACCGGATCCCTGGTGCACGTGGCCGGCGGGACCTACCCCTCGATCAACGCCTACTCCTGGGTGTTCGTGGTCGCCGGCGGCGCCGGACTGGTGGCCGCGCTCATCGCCGCGGCGACCCCGGCACCGCCTCGGTACG
This sequence comes from Saccharopolyspora terrae, assembly GCF_004348435.1. Classification (NCBI taxonomy): domain Bacteria; kingdom Bacillati; phylum Actinomycetota; class Actinomycetes; order Pseudonocardiales; family Pseudonocardiaceae; genus Saccharopolyspora; species Saccharopolyspora terrae. The sequence continues at coordinate 5,126 of NZ_SMKS01000030.1, forward strand.
AGGCTGTTACCCATCGGGTGGCCTTCGCGGTGGGGGGCTCGCGCTAGCCTGAGGTGCATGCCCACCACGGGGTCGATCGAGGAGCAGCGCCGCGACGCGTGCGCCACGCGGGAAACCATCCTGAAGGTGGCGAGGCGGCGCTTCTCCTCCTGCGGTTACGCCGACGTGACGCTGCGCGACATCGCCGCGGACGCCGACGTCAGCGCCGCGCTGGTGGTCAAGTACTTCGGCAGCAAGGAAGACCTGTTCGCGCAGGCCTCGGGTTTCGAGCACGACGCCGAGCGGCTGCTGGACTGCGAGCTGCCGAACCTCGGCGAGCACCTGGTGCGCACGCTGCTGGACTACCACGAGCGCACCCAGGGCGATCCGCTCGTGCGCGCGGTGTTCACCTCGTCGCGCCCGGCGGGCGGCCGCTTCCGCGACAACTTCGAGTCCCAGCTGGTCACCCGGCTCGCCGATCGTCTCGACGGCCCCCGGGCGCGACTGCGCGCCGAGCTGGTGTGCAGCCACCTGATGGGGCTCGGCGCCGCGCGCCTGGTGCTGCGCACCCAAGCGATCAGCGCCGAGCCCACAGAAGAGCTCGTGGCCCTCACCGCACCGCTGATCCAACGGTGGATCGACGGCCCGCTCTAGGTGTTGTTAAGAGCGCGGCGTAGCCGCTGTTCCAGGTGTGGGACTCAGCTCGCACCGCCGCGGTTTCTGACACCCGCACCGCCAAGCAAAACAACCAAGAACACTGTTAGGCGGAGCGACCCAGCACCGTGGCGTGCGGGATGCCGTCGAGCGCCTTGCCGAACTGCTCGATGACGTCGGCCAGCGGTCCCGCGCTGTCGTCGTGCACGGCCAGCTCCTCCCCGACCAGCGAGAGGTGCTTGTCGAGCAGGAAAAAGCTCTGCACGGCGTGCCGGGCGCCCAGCGAGTGCACCACCGGGCGCAGCGCGTAGTCGATGGCCAGCACGTGCGCGACGCTGCCGCCGGTGGCCAGCGGCAGCACGGCCTTGCCCGCGAATCCGAACTGCGGCAGCAGGTCCAGGAACGACTTCAGCAGACCCGAGTAGGCGGCCTTGTAGGTCGGCGTGGCCAGCACGATGCCATCGGCCGCCGCGACCTGCTCGACCGCCACGGAGATCGCCGGGTCGGAGACGTCGGCGCTCAGCAGCGCCTCGGCCGGCAGGGTCCGAACCCGGAGGTGTTCGGTGGTGCGCCCGGCCGCGGCCAGCCGCTGCGCGATGTGCTCGCCGATCTTCTCCGTCTTCGAGGTGCGCGACGGACTTCCGGAAATGACCAGGACGGTGGACACGAGCTGCTCCCTGAATCTGGCCCTCTGCGGACCGTTACCGGGTTCGGCCGGATGCGGCGTCACCCCTGACTTCGTGGTTTCGTCAGGAGCGACAGCCCTGCGCCGTCACGCGCCGCAAGTCGACGTGCATCCGCCTGCTGAGTCTCGGAGTGGTCACGGACCCCATCGTCTTGGCGGTGCGCTTGCGGTGTCAACGAGCGGTCGCCCGATCTCATCTGGCGGACGCCGGCGGCCGAACTCCCCGTCCGCGCCTCTGGCCATGGAGGTGTCCGGGAGACGAAGCTGTCGGGCGAACTACGAAGGAGGATTCATGTCATCAAGCCAGACCGCGCTGTGGCACCCGTTCGCGGACATGTTCGAGGTCAAGAGCAGCAGCTTCTGCGTGACCAAGGCCGAGGGAGTCTGGATCTACGACGACTCCGGGCGCCGCTACCTCGACGGCACCGCGAGCCTCTGGTACGCCAACGCCGGGCACGGCCGCACCGAGATCGTCGAGGCCGCCGCCGCGCAGATGCGGGAGCTGGAGTCCTACTTCGTCTTCAACGACTACACCAACCCGCCCGCCGAGGCGCTGGCCACGCGACTGTCCGAGCTCTCCCCGATGCCGGGCGCCAAGATCTTCCTGACCACCGGTGGCGGCGAGGCCATCGACACGGCCGCGAAGCTCGCGCGGCAGTACTGGGCGCAGCGCGGGCAGCCGCAGCGCACCCACATCCTCAGCCGCGGCAACGCCTACCACGGCACCAACGGCATGGGCACCAGCATCGGCGGCATCGAGGCCAACCAGGCCGGGTTCGGTCAGCTGGTCCCCGAGACCGGCCGGGTGGCGCACGACGACGCCGAGAGCCTGCGCGAGGCCATCGACCGCATCGGCGCCGAGAAGATCGCGGCGTTCTTCGCCGAGCCGGTGATGGGCGCGGGCGGTCTCCACCCACCGGAACCGGGCTACCTGGAGGCCATCGCCAAGATCTGCGCCGAGAACGGGATCCTGTTCGTCGCCGACTCGGTGATCTGCGGCTTCGGCCGGGTGGGCACCTGGTTCGGCGTCGAGCGCTGGGGCCTGCAGCCCGACATGATCACCTTCGCCAAGGGCGTGACCAGCGGTTACCTGCCGCTGGGCGGTGTGGTCGTGGCCGAGCACGTCGCCGAGCCGTTCTGGGAGGAGCCGGGCCGGGTGTTCCGCCACGGCGCCACCTACTCGGGCCACCCCACGGTGGCGGCCGCGGCCATGGCCAACCTCGACATCCTGGAGCGCGAGAAGCTCATCCAGCGCTCCGACGAGCTGGAGCAGCCGCTGCACGACGCGCTCAACAGCGTCGCCGACCACCCGGCGGTCGCCGAGGTGCGCGGTGGCGTCGGGCTGCTCGGCGCCGTCGAGCTCACCGCGGAAGCGCTGCAGGCGGGCGGTCTGCCCAAGCTGCAGAAGAAGATCCGCGAGCTCGGGGTGATCGTCCGCCCGCTGGGCAAGGCGCTGGCGGTCTCGCCGCCGCTGATCATCACCGAGGACGAGATCGGCCTCATCGGCAAGGCGTTCGCGGAGGGTCTCGACTCCTTGGCCTGACGCGCAGAGGTTGTCGGAGCGGCCTCGACACGCCGTGGCCGCTCCGACACGCGCGGCGCCCGATCGCCGTTCACACCCTCGGTTATTACAGCGGCCATCCGTCTGGAACTTCCCCGTTGTGGAACCGATACGTCCGGAGGTGGTCCCGACCTGCTTTCGTCACGTACGTTTTTCACCAGATCGTGCGTCGTCGCAGATGGAGAAGGCTGTCGGCGGCGGTTGCGATGTTCGCGGCGGCCCGCCGATCCCGGGCCGATCGGTGAACGGCAAAGCCGAAAGCAAAAGGGCCCCTGCGTACAAGCCACCCAGTAGAGTTGGCAAAATACGGCTTCCGGGTGATCGAAAGCGCAGTGGGGGCGGACGGAGGAACTCAACCAGGTGAACACTCAGACCGCACAAGTCGACGACCTTCGACTGATCGCGCTCCCGAGCGCGGTGAACTGCACCGAGATGTTCGTGCGGTTCTCCCTGGCCGAGTGGTCTCTGCGCGAGATGACCGACATCGCCACGCAACTCACCGGCGCCCTGGTGACCGCCGCCGTGGACGCCGCCGACCAGAAGAACCCCGGCTTCATCACCGTCCGCCTGCGCTTGAGCGGTGAGAGCCTCGTCGCCGAGGTCCAGGACGAGCAGGCCACCGTTCCCCCGCAGCTCGCGCCCGGGTTCGCCGAAGGCCGCTGCGGTGCGACCGCGCTGCGCGCCGGCGGCACCCTGGTGTGGTGCGAGATGCCGCTGCCCAGCGGCGTCAAGGCCGACTCCGTCCCGCTCCCCCGCCGCTCCCGCAAGAAGAACGCGATGGCGCCGCAGACCACCGAGGAGACCGCCGAGGTCGACCCCGAGGTCATCAAGCGCCTGCTCTCCGGACTGAGCAACGGCGGCTTGGACTGACACCCGCCGAGCGGTCACCCCGCTCGGCGGCGCCGGTTGAGTCCCGCGCCTGAAACGACGGCTCCGCCGGTCTCCTCACACCGGCTCCGGCGCGGGCTGGTTGACCTGGGCCTTGTTTCGCCGGGCCGAACCACGGGCACCTTTCGGAGCATGGACCAGTCACTCTTCCGCTCCGAACTGGCTCAGCAGCTGCGGGTGGACTCGGTTCGGGCCAGCACGGCCGCCGGTTCCGGGCACCCCACCTCGTCGATGTCGGCGGCCGACCTGCTGGCGGTGCTGCTCGACGGACACCTGCGGCTGGACTTCGACCGCCCGGACAACCCGGCGAACGATCACCTGATCTTCTCCAAGGGCCACGCCTCGCCGCTGCAGTACGCCGCGTTCAAAGCGGTCGGCGCCGTCGAGGACGACGAGCTGCTGACCTTCCGCAAGTTCGGCAGCCGGCTCGAAGGCCACCCGACACCGATCCTGCCGTGGGTGGACGTGGCGACCGGTTCCCTGGGCCAGGGCTTGCCCATCGGCGTGGGCCTCGCGCTGGCGGGCAAGCGGCTGGACCGGCTGCCCTACCGGGTCTGGGTGCTCTGCGGTGACAGCGAGATGACCGAGGGCTCGGTGTGGGAAGCCTTGGAGCACGCCGGGCACGAGCAGCTGGACAACCTGATCGCGATCATCGACGTCAACCGCCTTGGCCAGACCGGACCCACCATGCACGGATGGGACCTCACCTCCTACTCCGCCCGAGCCCAGGCGGCCGGCTGGCGCACGATCGAGATCGACGGTCACGACCTCGACGAGATCGAATCAGCGCTGACCCAGGCCGAGGACGGCGACGGCCGCCCGGTCGCGATCATCGCCGCCACCCAGAAGGGCAAGGGCGTCGCCGAAGTCGCCGACAAACCCGGTTTCCACGGAAAACCGCTGGCGCACGCCGAGGAATCGATCGTCGAGCTCGGCGGGCTGCGCGACCTGCGGGTCAAGCCCGCCAAGCCCGACGCCGACGCCAAGCCGCACGTGTTCGACACCGGGAGCGGCGGGCTGCCCGCCTTCGAGGAGGGCACCGAGCTGGCCACCCGCAAGGCCTACGGGCAGGCGCTGGCCGCCCTGGGCGACCGGCGCGGGGACGTGGTGGCCATGGACGGCGAGGTGTCGAACTCGACCTTCGCGGAGCTGTTCCGGGATGCCCACCCGGACCGGTACTTCGAGATGTACATCGCCGAGCAGCAGCTCATCGCCGCCGCGGTGGGAATGCAGGTCCGCGGGTGGTGCGCGTTCGCCTCGACCTTCGCCGCGTTCCTCTCCCGCGCCTACGACTTCGTCCGGATGGCCGCGGTGAGCCGGGCCGACCTGCGGCTGATGGGTTCGCACGCCGGCGTGGCGATCGGCGAGGACGGCCCGTCGCAGATGGCGCTGGAGGACCTGGCCGCGTTCCGCGCGGTGCACGGCAGCACGGTGCTCTACCCGTGCGACGCCAACCAGACCGTGCAGCTGGTGACGGCGATGGCGGACCTGCCCGGCATCAGCTACCTGCGCACCAGCCGCGGTGCGATGCCGGTGATCTACCCGGCCGGAGAGCAGTTCCCGATCGGCGGCTCCAAGGTGGTGCGCGACGGCGACGACGTGACGCTGGTCGGTGCCGGGGTCACGCTGCACGAGGCGGTCAAGGCCGCGGACGTCCTGGCGCACGAGGGCATCGAGGCACGGGTGATCGACCTGTACTCGGTCAAACCCGTCGACTCCGGCACGCTGCGGCGCGCCGCTTCCGAAACGGCAGGACTGGTCACCGCCGAGGACCACTGGCCCGAGGGCGGTCTCGGTGAAGCGGTGCTCAGCGCGCTGGCCGACCAGCCCGCGCAGGTGCGCACGCTCGCCGTGCACGAGATGCCCGGTTCAGGTCAGCCCGCTGAGCTGCTCGGCCAGGCCCGCATCGACGCCACCGCCATCGCCGAGAAGGCCCGCGAACTGGCGTCCTGAGGGTTTCCGCGCGTTCGGCCCGGGTAGTTGGTGGGCGAGGTTTCTGAACGGAGGAATCATGGTGCTGGCCGATCGCGCGGACATGCTGCGGGTGCTCTGCCACGTCCGGTTCCCCGCGACCAAGCGGGAGATCGTGCAGCAGTGCGCGGAGCTCGGGGCCGGTCCTGAGCAGATGGACCGCCTCGACGAGCTGCCCGAGGGCACCTACGTCGAGGCCGACACGGTGCTGCAGGCCCTGCCGCACCCGATGCACGACTGACGAGTCACGTCTCCTTGTGCTGGCGTCCGGTGAAGCACGCCGCGATGGCGCCGGCGGCAGTGATCATGCCCAGCGCCGCCGAGGTCCACACCAGGCCGCTGGCCAAGGACAGCAACGACAGCATCGCGGTCAGCGTGAGCGCGGTGAACACCAGGACGCGGCGCATCAGGCCCCAGCCCGGCTCACCTTCGAACCGCTCGAACTTCTCCGCGAGCTCAGGGTCTGCGGACTCCAGCGCCGTTTCGATCTCGGCGAGCATGTCCCGCTCGTGCTTGCTCAACATGACGAGCTCCTAGTGACGTCCCCTTTGACCCCAACGAGGTACTCGCTCCTCAACTGCCGCACGCGGCCCGTGGAGCTCATCCAGGCTCGCACGTGATCGCCTGCCGCCCCTACGCTCAGTCGGGTGATTTCGGCCCGCCGATGGTCCGCCCGGCGATCACGCTCCGTCGCCGATGGCTACGAGTAGTGCAGAACTCCTCCGACGCGCTGCGCGCCGAGCTCGTCCTGCAGGACCAGGACGTCCAGGTGCGCCGCCGTTTCGAGCACCGCCATCATCTGGTTGAACACGTCGAGGTCGTCGAAGGCGCGCTCGCGACGGGTCCAGGTCAGCGCCCGAGCGGCCTCGTAGGCCGTGCTCGCACCGGCCGCGACGACAGCGGCGGTGGCCACCAGCCGCGCGTCGTGGTGGGCCAGGAGCTCGTCGACCCGGTCGTGGACGCTGTCGGTAACGGGCCCGTGAGCGGGCAGCAGCCGCATGTCCGGCAGGCCGCGCACCAGCCGCAACGAGGCCAGGTAGTCGCGCAGCGGGCTCGCGGTGGGGGCCTGCTCGAAGCCGATGGACGGGGTGATGTGCGGCAGCACGTGATCGCCGGCGAACATCAGCCCCGCCTGCTCCTCCAGGAACACCAGGTGGCCGCGGGTGTGCCCGGGCGTGGGCATGGCGCGCAGCTGCCGGTCGGACAGGCCGAGGTCGGTGGTGGCGTTGATCCAGGCGTCGGGCTTCTCCCAGACGTGATTGCGCGGCGCGTCCGAGCGCACGCTCAGCAGCGCGTCGCGGACCGGCTTGGCGCCGTGCTCGGTCAGGAGTTCCAGCTGGCGGTCCATGGACCGGTGGTCAGGGGACATCAGCCGGTCGAGGGTGTGCCGCTCCTCCTCGCCGAGCATCACCTCGGAGCCGAACTCGCGGCGCAGCGTGAGCGCCTGCGTGTAGTGGTCGCGGTGCGCGTGGGTGACCAGGAAGCGGGTGATGTCGCCGGCACCGGCGCCGATCTGGGCGAGCGCGGCGTCGAGCTGCTGGCGGGATTCGTCCAGGGCCCAGCCGCCGTCGACGAGGGTCAGCGAGTCGCCGTCGGCGATGGCGTAGACGTTGACCGCGCGGAGGCCGTCGTTGGGCAGCGGCAGCGGGATGCGGTGCACGCCCGGCGCCACCTCGAACGCCCCCGGCTCCATCCACTCGTAGCGCGACTCACCCATGGCGACACACCTCCAGAGACCCGATCCACCAGCTCTACCACACATACCAACCGGTTGGTGTGTGGCAACGCTCACTGGTGCAGTAGACTCCCCGGATCCGGATCACCCACGAGTCCACTGTGGACGTGGTGACCTTGTTGGCGCGAGAACCGCGGGTTCTCGCGGTGTGGAGATCGCGAACGGGCGGAGACCGCGTGTCGTTGCCGGAAGAGCTGTCCGAACAGCTTCTCGGGTCGATCATCGACGGGACATACCCGCCCGGTGCCGCGCTGCCCTCCGAACCCGAGCTCGCCGAGCTGTTCTCGATGAGCCGGCTGACCGTGCGCGAGGCCGTCAAGGCACTGCGGGTGCAGAACGTCGTGCGCATCGAGCGCGGACGAGGCACCTACGTCAATCCGCCGGCCGAGTGGACCTCGCTTCACCCGATGATCCGCGCCGCGACCTCCCCCGGCGCCGATCCCGAGGTCGTCGCCGGGATCCACGAAGCGCGGCGGATGCTGGAGTCCGGGATCGCCGAGCTCGCCACGATCAAGCGCACCGACGCCGATCTGCGGCGCCTGCGCGAGCAGCTGCGGAACATGCGCGAGGCCGGAACGCCCGAAGCGCACGCCACCGCCCACATCGCCTTCCACCAGGCGATCGTGCGCGCCACCGGCAACGCCTTCGTCCCGCTGCTCTTCGAACCGTTCATGCGGCTGCTCGCCGAGCTGCCCGTGGAGACCGACCGCGGCGCGATCGCGCGGCACGAGCGGCTGCTGACCGCGATCGAGGCCGGCGACCCGGCCGAGGCGCGCCGAGTCATGGCCGCTCACCTGCGTTCTCAGCAGAACCGGCCGCGAACCGCGTAACCTCGGCTGCGCATGATCGTTGATCTCCCGGAATTCCCGGGAGGTCTGAATGCGTCGCTCATTGCTGGCCCTGCTCCTCGCCCTGCTGACCGGGCTCACCGGTCTCACCGCCGCCGATGCCGCGCCGACGTCCGGATGGACGGCCCGAGCCGAGGACCACCCGGGCTCGGTGTCCGAGACCGACGTCGAGGTCCCGATGTCCGACGGCACCGTCCTGCGCGCCGACGTGCGACGCCCGGCCGACGCCGAGGGCGACCCGGTCGAGGGCCGGTTCCCCGTGCTGCTGACCATCACCGCCTACAACAAGTCCGTCATCAGCGGTCCTGGTGCCGCGGCGATCGACGGTGACCCGGACTTCTTCGTCAAGCGCGGCTACGTGCACGTCACGGTCGACGCTCGCGGCACCGGCTCCTCCGGCGGTGACTGGCAGGCGTTCAGCGCGCGGGAGAACGCCGACTCCGGCGAGATCGTGAACTGGGCGGCCTCCCCGGATCGGCCGTGGAGCAACGGCGCGGTCGGCATGCACGGCGCGTCGTACATGGGCATCAGCCAGCTGTTCGCGGCGGGCAACCGGCCACCCGGGCTCAAGGCGATCTTCCCGCAGGTCCCGGCGGTGGACACCTACCGCGACGTGGTCGCCTCCGGCGGCGCGCTGGACGTCGGATTCATCCCGCTGTGGATGGGCCTGGTCACCGGAACCGGGCTGATCCCACCGGCTTACGGCCCGGCCGAGCCGGACAACGCGCTGCAGATGTACCTCGACCGCGTCCAGGGCGCCACGAGCTTCACCGCGCCGACGCTGCTGGAGGCCACCCTCGGCCTCAACGCCGCCTTCGACGGCCCGTTCTACGCCGAGCGCTCCCCCGCGAGCGTCCTCGACCGCATCGACGTCCCGACCTTCCTGGTCGGTGGCGAGTACGACCTGTTCCAGCGCGGCACGCCGATGGTGTTCGACAGCCTGCGGCAGCGCGGCGTCCCGGTGAAGATGATCTTCGGGCCGTGGGACCACCTGCAGGGCAGCGGGGACGGCGTCGCCGAGGCCGGGCACGGCACGCTGCAGGAGCTCCAGTTGCGCTGGTTCGACCACCACGTGCGCGGGCAGGCCGATCCGTCGCTGGACACCGACATCCCGCCGCTGACCTACCACGAGATCGGCTCCGGGCAGTGGTTCGAGGCCGACCAGTGGATCGGTGAGCAGCGCGCCCGCAGCTTCCAGCTCTCCGGCACCTCGCTGCCCGGACTGCCCGGCGGGCTCGTGGACTCCGACCCGCAACCGGGTCAGAGCACCGTCGCACCGCTGCCCGTCTCCGGGCTGTGCACGCGCTCGACCAACCAGTGGACCGCGGGAATGCCCAACGCCATCGGCATCGCGCAGCTGTGCCACGACAACCGGTGGAACGACCTCTCCGGCGCGGTGTTCGATACCGAGCCGATGACCGAGGCGATGCGGATGCGCGGGCCGATCAACGCCCACCTCCACGCCTCCACGCCCACCGGCAACGGGATGCTGTCGGTGTCGGTGTCCTCGGTGGCACCCGACGGCGCGGTCAACCGGCTCACCGGAGGCTGGCAGGTGCTCTCCCACCGAGCCCTCGACGAGTCGCGCTCGCGCTACCTCGACGGCGAGCTGATCCAGCCGTTCCACCCGTTCACCAAGGATGCCCAGCGCACCATGGAACCCAGCGAGGTCGAGCCGATCGACGTCGAGGTGTTCCCGACCGCCGCGGTCATCCCGCCCGGCCACAAGCTGCGGATCTCGGTGCAGGCCTTCGACGTTCCGCACCTGCTGCCGACGGTGCGCGACCTGCCCGCCGCGCTGTCGCCCGTTGCCATCCACAACTCCCCGGAGCATCCTTCGGAGATCACGCTGCCCGTCATCCCGGCCACGGAGGGAACCCGATGACCGTTGCGGTCACCGACATCGTCGACACCGCCCGCTACCCGCTCCACGATCCCGGCGGCGAGGGCTGGGTCCGGGCGGTGGAGCGCGTGCGCGCGGAACTGCGCGAATCCGGGTGCAGCGTGCTGCGCGACTTCGTGGCCGCCGAGCACCGGGAGGCGCTGCGAGCCGAGTGCGCGAGCATCGCCGATCGCGCGTACTACGAGGAGCAGACGGTCAACGTCTACAACACCGCGCCCGACGACTCGCTGCCCGACTGGCACCCGGCGAGGCGGACCACGTTGCGCGGCAACGCCTTCGTGGCGCGCGAGGACATCCCGGCCGAGCACCTCATCCACCGGCTCTACACCGACGAGCTGTTCCAGCGCTTCCTCGCCGACTGCCTGGAACGGCCCCGGATCCACCCGCTGGAGGACCCGCTGGCGGGGCTCGTGGTCAACATCGTCAACCCGGGCAAAGAGCACCCGTGGCACTTCGACACCAACGAGTTCGCGGTCAGCATGCTCACCCAGCAGCCGCAGGACGGCGGGGTCTTCGAGTACTGCCCGCACATCCGCTCGGCCGAGTCGGAGAACTTCGCCGACGTCGGCGAGGTGATCAACGGCGGCCGGGACCGAGTGCGCCAACTGCCGCTGCGACCGGGTGATCTGCAGCTGTTCCACGGCCGGTACGCGTTGCACCGGGTCAGCGCCGTGGCAGGGGAAGTCGCCCGGCATTCGGCGATCTTCGCCTACAGTGATCGTCCAGGGGTGGTGGGATCCGCGGAACGCACCCGGCAGCTGTTCGGCCGGGTGACCGCGGCTCACGGGACCACCGCCCGCACCGACGACCTGCTCGACTGAGGCGTTCGTCGAAGCCCCGGCGGTGCGAGCCGCTCGGGGCTCACCAGGACGAGAGTGGCTCCGCCACTTCGAAACAGGACCTAGAGACGATCGAGGTTGCTTTGCGCACCAGCACTTTCGGCAACGAGGACGCGCTCCCCCGGGTTCCGCTGCCCACGCTCGAGGACAGCGGCGCCCGGTTCCTGCAGTGGTGCGCGCCGCTGCTGAGCGAGGACGAGCTGTCCGCCACCCGGCAGGCCGTCGAGGAGTTCCTCGACTCCGACGCGGCCGAGGAGCTGCACGCCTCCCTGACGGCCTACGCGGGCCAGGACGACGTGCACAGCTGGCTGGACGAGTTCTGGCGCGACCGCTACCTGGGCCGCCGGGACCGGATCGCGCTCAACGCGAACTTCTTCTTCCTGTTCAACGACACCGACGACGACCAGATCGCCCGCGCGGTGCGGCTCATCGCGGCGTCGGTGGACCACAAGCTGGCGCTGGACACCGAGTCGGTGCCCCCGACGGCGCGGCGCGGACAGCCGCTGTCGATGCAGCAGCACCGGTACCTGTTCTCCACCACCCGCATCCCCCGCGCCGAGCGCGACGGGGTGCGGGCGCCCAACACGCCCGAGCAGCCCGGTCCCAGCCAAGCCCGGCACATCGTGGTGTTCTTCCGCGGCAACGCCTTCCGCCTCGACGTGATCGGGCAGGACGGTATCCCGCACACCCTCGACGAGCTCGCCGAAGCGCTGCGCCAGGTCATCGCCACGACCGACCGCGGACCCGGAGTCGGAGCGCTGACCAGCCACGACCGCGCTCGCTGGGCGGGCAACCGGGAGGCGCTGCTGATCGACAACACCGGCTCGGTCGACGTGATCGAGACGGCGTTGTTCTGCCTGGCGCTGGAGCACGAGCTGCCCGCCGACACCGACGGCAAGTGCAAGCAGCTGCTGGCCGGAGACCCGACCGACCGCTGGTTCGACAAGGGCGTCACGCTCATCGTGTTCCCCGACGGCTCGGCGGGAATCAACGGCGAGCACTGCCTGCTGGACGGCACCACCATCGTCGAGTTCGTCGACTCGCTGATGGCGGGCACCGCCGAATCCCACTCGCAGTCCTCGGGCGCGGCCCCGCAGGGCGCGCCGGAGCCCCGGGCGCTGGAATTCCGCCTCTCGCCCGAGCTCTCCGGTGAGATCGAGGCTGCCGCCAAGGACTACACGGCCTACGCCGACGCCACCGCGACCCGCACCGTGCGCTTCGACGACTTCGGCTCGGAGCGCTCCAAGGCGCTCGGCGTCTCGCCGGACGCGTTCGTGCAGATGGCCTTCCAGCTGGCGCACCGGCGTTCCAAGGGCTTCACAGGCGCGACCTACGAATCCATCGCGACCCGTCACTTCCACCACGGCCGCACCGAGGCGATGCGGGTGGTGACCCCGGAGATCCTCGACTTCGTCGCCGCGATGGAGGATCCCGACGCCGACCGCTCCACCCGCGAGCAGGCGTTCCGGCGCGCGGCCGACGCGCACGTCACGCGCGCCAAGGAGTGCCAGGCCGGGGACGCCCCCGAGCAGCACCTGTGGGAGCTGCAGCTGATCGCCGGCCGCCGGGGACAGGACTTCGCGCCCGCGCTGTACTCCTCGCCCGGATGGCAGAAGATGCGCGACGACTACCTGAGCACCAGCGCCGCGCCGTCGGTGAACATCCAGTACTTCGGCTTCGGCGCCACCAGCGAGCACTGCATCGGAGTCGCCTACGTGCTGCTGCCGCAGAGCTTCAACGTGCACCTGAGCACGCCGCGCACGGTCGGCGAGCAGATGACCGCCTTCGCCGACCAGCTCGCCCGCGCGATCGACGAGCTCACCGACCTCGTCAGCACCGGATCATGAGCCTGACCGGAGAGCGCAAGGCCGACTTCAGCGACATCTACGCCCAGCCGGACCCGCGGGCGTACGTCTCGACGCTGGAGCGGTTCGAGTACCAGATCCCGCAGCGCGCCACCCCGATCTTCCGCGAGGTGATCGGGGCGGCGCGCCCCGGGCGCGTCCTGGACGTCTGCTGCTCCTACGGCATCAACTCGGCGCTGCTGAAGTCCACTCAGGACCCGCGCGAGGTCCTCACCCGCTACACCGATCCGTCGGCGGCGCGGTTGTCCCCTGCCGAACTCGCCGAGGCCGACCGGCGCGATTTCGCCGACGACCTCGACATCGTCGGCCTGGACATCTCCGAACCGGCGATCTCCTACGCCCGCAAAGCCGGCCTGCTGGCCGACGGCTGGGCCGAGAACCTCGAAACCACCGACCCCTCCCCCGAGCTCACCAAGGGGATCGCCGACACCTGCCTGATCATCTCCACCGGCGGCGTCGGCTACGTGGGCCGCAACACCTTCGAGCGCCTCCTCGACGGGATCGACCGGCCGGACGAGCTGTGGCTGGCGATCTTCGTCCTGCGGGTCTTCGACTACTCGGACATGGTCGAACTCCTCGCCGACCACGGCCTGGTCACCGAGCGCCTGCCGGAGACGTTCCCGCAGCGCCGCTTCGCCGACGAGGAGGAGCAGCGGGCAGCGGTGCACGACGTCGAGCTCCACGGTCTCGACCCCGCGGGCAAGGAAGCGGCCGGCTGGTACCACGCCCACTGCTACCTCACCCGCCCGCGCAACGCCCCACCCCTGGACGTCCTCGGCTGAGAACCAGCGCGCTGGAGGAGAACGGCGCGCGTCGACCTGATGATTCCGCGCCCGGCACGGGCGGCCACATCGAGCGCCCGTGCTGTGCGTGGAACCTGCCCGCCTACCCCTCGTCGGCGGCTTCGTTGGCGCGGTCGATCTCGGCCATGTGCTCCTCAGCCCAGGTCCGCAGCCCCGCGAGCGCGGCTTCCAGGGACGACCCGAGTTCGGTGAGCCGGTAGGAGACCTGCGGCGGCACGGTCGGGTCGACCCGGCGCGAGACCAGCCCGTCGCGAGTGAGGCTGCGCAGCGTCACGGACAGCATCTTCTGCGAGATGCCGGGCATCCGGCGTCTCAGCTCAGCGAAGCGCACCTCGTCGGGTGCGGCATCGGCGAGCGTCTTGACGGCCATGGACGTCCACTTCGTACCGATGCGGTCCAGCAACTGCCGCGTCGGGCACTGGGGATCGAACAGATCACCGCGACCGGCGGCCCGGGCTCCTCGGGTGGTCACCTGTGGCTCACCACCTTCCCTGAAAGTGCCGTCTACCCAGCGGTCCGGCAGTTACCTATCGTTCTGTGGTCACCAATGGTAACCATCTTCGAGGAGCCGTCATGCCCGTCGCCACCGCCCACCACCTGCGACGCCTCACGGTGAACGGCGTCCCGCTCAACGTCGCGATCGCCGGGGACGGACCTGCGGTCCTCCTGCTGCACGGCTTCCCGCACACCTGGCAGCTCTGGAGCGGCATCATGGGCCGGCTGGCCGGGCAGCACCGGGTCATCGCTCCGGACCTGCGAGGCTTCGGTGCCAGTGCACGCGCCGTCGAGGGCTACGACGCGGCCACTCTGGCCGCCGACGCCGAAGGGCTGCTCGACGCGCTCGGCGAGAGCTCGGCAGCGGTGGTCGGCATCGACGCGGGCACCGCCCCCGCCGTCCTGCTCGCGCTGCGCCGACCCGACCTCGTCCGGCGCCTGGTCGCGATGGAGGCACTGCTCGGCGGGTTGCCCGGAGCGGAGCACGTCTTCGCGGGCGGCGCCCCGTGGTGGTTCGGGTTCCACGCCGTCCCCGACCTCGCCGAGACGGTCCTGGCCGGGAACGAAGCGCCGTACATCGACTGGTTCCTCGGCGCGGGGACGCTCGGACGAGGAGTGCCCGACGACATCCGCGCGGCCTTCGTCCACGCCTACACCGGGAGCGAGGCCCTGCGCTGCGCGTTCTCCTACTACCGGGCCCTGCCCGCCAGCGCGCAGCAGATCCGGGAGGCCGTCGCGACGGCTCGGCTGACCATGCCCACCATGGCCGTCGGTTCTCACCCCATCGGCACCGGGCTCGAACGCCAGCTCAGGCCCATCGCCGACGACCTGGTCGGACACCATCTCCCGGACTGCGGCCACATCATCCCCCTCGACCGCCCCGACGCTCTGTTCGAGCTCCTCGCGCCCTTCCTCTCCGCCGATCTGCCGCAGTGACCGGAGAAAGGCCGACACCACGCTCGTCGTCCCAGAGCGGTTCGCGCGGCCGTGATCCGCGAGCACAGGTGCCCCGATGATCGCCGAAAGTCGCAACCTCGGTCATCACCGGGACCCGAACCCGCTGGTCCGCCGGTTCCCCAACCGCAATCGCCCGCGCGTCTTCCCCACCGCCGCGGCCACCTCACAGCGCGGCGTTCCGATTTCAGTGGAAATCAGGACCCCGATTTCAGTGGAAACCGGTGGCCCGATTTCCACTGAAATCATGCGAACGACTGGGTGAGGCGACCGCGGGTGGGATGCGACAGCCGGTCCCACCCGCGTTAGGTCGGGCCAGCATGGGTCGGCCCAGGCCCGGTCAGGTCGGGTCAGGCCAGCTCGGGGGCTTGCTACTTGATCTCGCAGATGGTGGTGCCCTGGGTGATGGAGTCGCCGGGCTTGGCCGTGAGGCCGGTGACCGTGCCCGCCTTGTGGGCGGTGACCGGGTTCTCCATCTTCATGGCCTCCAGGACGGCGATCTGGTCGCCCTCGGCGACCTCCTGACCGTCCTCGACCGCCACCTTCACGATGGTGCCCTGCATCGGCGCGGCGACCGCGTCGCCCGACACCGCACCACCGGCCTTGCCCGCGGCGCGCTTGCGCGGCTTGGCCTTCGCCGCCGGAGCGGCCGAGGTCGCCGCGAACGCGGCGGGCAGCGAGACCTCCAGGCGGCGGCCGCCGACCTCGACGAGGATCGTCTGCCGCTCCTCGGGCTCCTCGCCCGCTTCAGCGGCACCCGCGAAGGGCTCGATGGTGTTGTCGAACTCGGTCTCGATCCACCGGGTGTGCACGGTGAAACCGTCGGTGCCCACGAACGCCGGGTCGCGCACGATCGCGCGGTGGAACGGCAGGACGGTGGCCATGCCCTCGACCTGCATCTCGTCGAGGACGCGGCGGGCGCGCTGCAACGCCTGCTGCCGGTCGGCGCCGGTGACGATGACCTTGGCCAGCAGCGAGTCGAACTGGCCGCCGATGACGCTGCCGGTCTCCACGCCCGCGTCCACGCGGACGCCCGGGCCCTGCGGGGCGACGAACTTGGTCACGGTGCCCGGCGCGGGCAGGAAGTTGCGGCCCGCGTCCTCACCGTTGATGCGGAACTCGATGGAGTGGCCGCGCGGTTCCGGGTCGGCACCGAGGTGCAGCTTCTCGCCGGAGGCGATGCGGAACTGCTCGCGGACCAGGTCGATGCCGGTGGTCTCCTCGGAGACCGGGTGCTCGACCTGCAGCCGGGTGTTGACCTCCAGGAACGAGATCGTGCCGTCCTGGCCGACGAGGAACTCCACCGTCCCTGCGCCGTAGTAGCCGGCCTCGGAGCAGATCGCGCGGGCGGCTTCGTGGATCCGGCTGTGCTGGTCCTCGGTCAGGAACGGCGCCGGGGCCTCCTCGACGAGCTTCTGGTGGCGGCGCTGCAGCGAGCAGTCGCGGGTTCCCACCACGACGACGTTGCCGTGCTGGTCGGCGATCACCTGCGCCTCGACGTGACGCGGGCGGTCCAGGTAGCGCTCGACGAAGCACTCACCACGGCCGAAGGCGCTCTCGGCCTCGCGGACCGCGGAGGCGAACAGCTCGGGGATCTCCTCGATGGTGCGCGCGACCTTCAGACCGCGACCGCCACCGCCGAAGGCGGCCTTGATGGCCACCGGCAGCCCGTGCTCCTGGGCGAAGGCCACGACGTCGTCAGCACCCGGGACCGGGTCCTTGGTGCCGGGCACCAGCGGCGCCCCGGCGCGGGTGGCGATGTGCCGGGCGGTGACCTTGTCGCCGAGGTCGCGGATGGCCTGCGGCGACGGGCCGATCCAGATCAGGCCGGCGTCGAGCACGGCCTGGGCGAAGTCGGCGTTCTCCGACAGGAACCCGTAGCCGGGGTGCACCGCGTCCGCGCCGGAGCGCTTGGCGACGTCGATGATCTTGTCGATGTTCAGGTAGGACTCGCCGGGCGTGGAACCGCCCAGCGCGAAGGCCTCGTCGGCGAGCCGCACGTGCTGCGCGTCGGCGTCCGGCTCGGCGTAGACCGCGACGGAGGTGATGGCCTCGTCCTGGCAGGCGCGGATGACCCGCACCGCGATCTCACCGCGGTTGGCGATCAGGACCTTGCTGATCGGCGTCACGTCCACAGTGGTCAACTCCTCATGTACCCGGCGCGACGCCGGAGCAGGCGGAAAACGTCAAGTCTGGAAACGAGGTTCAGCCCGGCAGGGCCGAGGCCCGCCACCCGTGCGGCCCCGGCCGGAGCGGGCGGCGACCCGCCGGGTGGCGCACCGCCGCGACCGGGTCACCCCACAACGACATGGGCTCGGGCTGGTCCTCGGGCGTCTTGGCGGCGGCCGCGCCGGCAAGCGCGGCTGCCACGGCGGCGATCTCGACGTCGTCGGGATCGCCGCGCACGATGCGCAGCACCGGCCGCTGCGGGGTTTGCTCGCTCATCGGATGGCTCCTTGCTTCGCCGATCACAGCGGGATGTTGCCGTGCTTCTTGGCCGGCAGGCTCGCTCGCTTGTCGCGGAGCATGCGCAGCGACCGGGCCACGTAGCCGCGGGTCATCGACGGCGGGATGACCGAGTCCACGTAGCCCCGCTCGGCGGCGGTGTAGGGGTTGCACAGGGTGTCCTCGTACTCCTGCTGCAACCGCGCGCGCAGCGCCTCGACGTCCTCGCCGGCGGCGGCCGCGTCGGCGAGCTGGCGCCGGTAGAGGATGTTGGCCGCGCCCTGCGCGCCCATGACCGCGATCTGCGCGGTCGGCCACGCCAGGTTGATGTCGGCTCCGAGGTGCTTGGAACCCATCACGTCGTAGGCGCCGCCGTAGGCCTTGCGGGTGATCACGGTGACCAGCGGGACGGTGGCCTCGGCGTAGGCGTAGAGCAGCTTGGCGCCGCGCCGGATGATGCCGTTCCACTCCTGGTCCGTGCCGGGCAGGAACCCCGGCACGTCGACGAAGGTCAGCACCGGGATGTTGAAGGCGTCGCAGGTCCGCACGAAGCGGGCGGCCTTCTCGCTGGCGCCGATGTCGAGCGTTCCGGCGAACTGGGTGGGCTGGTTGGCCACGATGCCCACCGGCTGGCCCTCGACGCGTCCGTAGCCGGTGATGATGTTCGGCGCGAACAGCGAGGAGACCTCCAGGAACTCCTCGTCGTCGACCACGGTCTGGATGACCTTGTGCATGTCGTAGGGCTGGTTCGGCGAGTCCGGGACCAGCGCGTCGAGCTCGCGGTCGGCGTCGGTGATCGCGTCGGCGATCGCCCCGGCGCCGGTGTCGGCGCCCTCGAAGACCGGGGCCTCCGAGAGGTTGTTGCTCGGCAGGAACGACAGCAGTTCCTTGACGTAGCCGATCGCGTCGTCCTCGTCGGAGGCGAGGTAGTGCGCGTTGCCCGAGCGCGAGTTGTGGGTGTGCGCGCCGCCGAGCTCCTCGAAGGTGACGTCCTCGCCGGTAACGGTCTTGATGACGTCCGGGCCGGTGATGAACATGTGCGAGGTCTTGTCGACCATCACGGTGAAGTCGGTGATGGCCGGCGAGTACACGGCACCGCCCGCGCACGGTCCCATGATCAGCGAGATCTGCGGGATGACGCCGGAGGCGTGGGTGTTGCGCTTGAAGATCTCGGCGTAGAGGCCCAGCGCCGCCACGCCCTCCTGGATGCGGGCACCGCCGGAGTCGTTGATGCCGATCAGCGGGCAGCCGGTCTTGAGCGCCAGGTCCATGACCTTGACGATCTTCTCGCCGAAGACCTCGCCGAGCGAGCCGCCGAAGACGGTGAAGTCCTGGGAGAACACGCACACCTTGCGGCCGTCGACGGTGCCGTAGCCGGTCACCACGCCGTCGCCGTAGGGGCGGTTCTCCTCCATCCCGAAGTTGGTGGAGCGGTGCCGCGCGTGCTCGTCGAGCTCGACGAACGAGCCCTCGTCCAGCAGCATGTCGATGCGCTCGCGGGCGGTCTTCTTGCCCTTCTCGTGCTGCTTGGCCACCGCGCGAGCCGAGCCGGCGTGCACCGCCTCGTCGTTCCGCCGGTACAGATCCGCCAGCTTGCCCGCGGTCGTGTGGATGTCGGGCACATCAACCGGCGGCTGACCGACCGGCTCCGTCGCGCTGCTCATGCAACCAACCTGTCCTCGTTACCTGCTCGGTTCCAGTATCCGCAGGTCTGCGCGCAGCCTGTCGCCGTCGGTTCGGCGGGCGGATCTGTCTCGCCGGAGATTAATTGCCGGGGGTTGATCGAGTCAAACGCACAAGTGACCGAGCATTAGCCGCGCCGAGGCGTTCCAGCCGGGTTCTCCTGCCTTTTCTCCCTCTAAGTGAACGGCTGGTAGCGCGCCGGTTCAGCCTTCGACGGGTGTTTCGAGCATCAGCGCCGAGCCCAGGCGCAACACGGCGACGGCGTCGCGGATCGGGCCGGTGCGGGCCATGTCGTTGGCGGCGGTCAGCGCGGCCTGCACCAGGATCCGGGAGCGCACCGGGTCCAGCTCGGGACGCGCCTCGCACAGCAGTCCGACCCACTCGGCGACGTAGGAGTGCTGGGTCTGGCGCGCGCGGTGGCGTTCGGCGGCGGGCAGGTGGCCGACCTCGCTGACCAGGATGTCGATGAACCCGCCGTGGTCGAAGGCGAAGCGGATGTAGGAGCGCAGCAGGGCCCGCAGCGCCTCGGCGGGGTCGGCCTTGGTGGCCAGCGTGCGTTCCAGCTCCACCTCCAGCCACGCGTTGCCCCGGGTGATCACCGCGCTGAGCAGCTCCTGCTTGCTGGCGAAGTAGTTGTAGAGGCTGGGCCCGGCGATCCCGGCCGCCGCGCCGACGTCCTCGGTGGTGACCTTGGTGTAGCCGGCGTCGGCGAACAGCCGGGTCGCCGCGGCCAGCAGCAACCGCCGCCGCGAGGCCCGTCCGGAGAAGCGCTCCAGCTGGTCGGGACGCGCTTCCGGACGCGGCGCGAGCTCCTGCGGCGGCAGGGTGCCGATGATCACCACCATCTCGCCGAGCAGGCGTTCGAACTCGCCTCGCCCCAGCTGCACCTGGTGGTAGGAGGGGCTGGTCAGCACGCTGAACATGCACCAGGCGCGGAACCGCGCGTCGGCGTCGCCGAGCTCGGGCCGGAAGGCCCGGGCCAGGCCGGTGAGCCCGCGCGCGACCTCGCGCAGTTCGCCGCGCAGCACGTCGCGACGCTCCTCGGGCAGCCGCCGGGACTCGCGCTGCCAGAGCACCCCGAGCTGCCGGTGGTCGAGCGCGGTCGCGGCCAGCCGCGCCACCACGTCCTCGACGTCACCCGGCTCGGCGGTGATCTCGACGAACGGGTGCAGCTCGTCGAGCACGACGTGGGTCAGCAGCTGCTGCTTGCCCGCGAAGTGCCGGTAGAGCGCGGAGGACCCGACGCCGACCGCCTCGGCGATGTCGCTCATGCCGACCTGGTCGAAGCCGTCCCGGTGGAACAGCTCGGCCGCCGCAGCGGTGATCAGCGCTCGCCGGTTCCGGGGCCGCGTGTTGCGCGCGGGCGGACTCCCCACCTCGGCCATCACCACCTCCGTTCGCTCCGGTGCCGTGTCCGGCTGAGGCTATTTCGCCACGCGAAGCGGAACAACCTCGGCTCATCTCCACGAGGAGCACCCCGGTTTCGCCCGCAGGACTCCCGCTGTTCCCGCTCTCGTTGCGACGTGGTGGCGGCGGGCTGATACTCGCCGTGCCGATGCGGACGATCGGTATCGCACCGGGGATCCGTTTTGTCCTACGTGGATGGCTTGTCGTCGTCGAAAACCGCAGAAACTTCGGATAATCTGCGAACGCCTCATTGTCACTACTGTTCACAGTGGACGGAACCACATGTCCGAGCTCGCTCGAAGCCTCGGCGTCACCGACACCGACGCCCGCCGCCGATGGATCGCCGACATCCTCGTCGATTCCTTCTCCGAACTCATGGAACGCGACCCGGCGGCGTTCCGCACCAAGTTCCGCAAGATGGCGGCCGACCCGTTCGCCTTCTACCGGGGCACCGCGTGCCTGTTCTACGCCGACGTCAACAGGCTGCCCGATCCGTGGGCCGACGAGCGCACCAGCAGGGTGTGGATCCAGGGTGACCTGCACGCGCAGAACTTCGGCACCTACATGAACGCCTCCGGCGTGCTGGTCTTCGACGTCAACGACTTCGACGAGGCCTACCTCGGGCACTTCACCTGGGACCTGCAGCGCTTCGCCGCGAGCCTGGCGCTGCTGGCCTGGAGCAAGGCGCTGCCCGACGCCGACATCGTGGCGTTCGTCCGGCGCGCGGCGACGTCCTACCTCGACCAGGTCCGGTCCTTCGCCACCCAGAGCGGCGACTCCGACTACTCGCTGCGGCTGTCGACCACCGACGGCACGATCCACGACCTGCTGCAGCAGACCCGGCTGCGCAGCCGCACCGGCCTGCTCGACCGGCTCACCGAGGCCGAGGGCTACGACCGGCGGATGCGGCGTGGGCCGAACATCCGCCAGCTCGACGACGCCGAGCGCGGCAAGGTCGAGAAGGCGTTCGCGCGCTACCTGGAGACCATCCCGCAGGAGAACCGGATGCGGGAGGTCGCCTACACGGTCAAGGACATCGTCGGTTCCAGCGGCTTCGGCATCGGCAGCGCGGGCCTTCCCGCGTACAACGTGCTCATCGAGGGGCCGACCGAGGCCCTGGAGAACGACATCGTGCTCTCGATGAAGCAGGGCAACGTGGCCGCGCCGTCGCGGGTGGTCACCGACCAGCGCATCCGCGACCACTTCGAGCACCACGGGCACCGCACGGCCCTGTCGCAGCGCGCGCTGCAGGCCCACGCCGACCCGATGCTCGGCCACACCGAGATCGGCGGGGTCGGCTACCTGGTCGACGAGCTCTCGCCGTACGAGTCGGACCTGGAGTGGAACGACCTGACCGAGCCGAGCGACATCGTGCCGGTGCTGGACTACCTGGGCCGCGCGATCGCGAAGATCCACTGCGTGTCGGACGCGCAGTCGGACAACCAGCTGGTCGACTTCCAGGTCGAGGAGGCGATCCTCAACGCCGTCGGCGACCGGGAGCAGGAGTTCGTCGACTGGCTCGTGGAGTTCGCGCTGGACTACGCCGACGTCGTCCGCGACGACTACCGCCTGTTCGTCGACGCCTTCCGCAACGGCGAGATCGGCCGGGTCACCGCCACCGCGGGATGAGCCTCATCCGTCCGCCCGCAGGGCCTGGAACCCCGGGCGGCGGTGGATGCGGAACCCCATCCGCTCGTAGAGGGCGATGGCGCCGGTGTTGGTGGCGACGGCGTGCAGGAACGGCTGCTCGTCGCGCGACCGGATGCCGGCGACCAGCGACCGGACCAGCCGGTCCGCCAGCCCCTGGCCTCGGTGGGCCGGGTCGGTGCACACCGCGCTGATCTCGGTCCACCCTCCCAGGCGCATCCGCTCGCCCGCCATCGCGATCAGCGCTCCGTCGCGGCGGATGCCCAGGTAGGTGCCGAGCTCGAGGGTGCGGTCCCCGAAGGGGCCGGGCTTGGTGCGCCTGACCAGGTCGAGCATCTCGGGCACGTTGGCCGCGGTGAGCCGGACCGCCTCGGGATCGGCGGCTCCGGTCACGCCGTCATCGATCATCTGGACGCCCGGGAGGTCTTCGATGATCTCCCAGCCCTGCGGTGGCGTGCGCGGCTCCCCGGTGATGACCATGAAGCCGCCGGGCCCGACGAGCTTCGCCGCGTCGGCCCAGGCCCCGGCGTCGGGCTCGGTGGGCAGCGCCGCGAAGGGCGAGACGTCCGGCGCGTAGCGGGCGACCTCGCCGGATCGCTCGGCGAAGTCCGCCTGCGCGCCGTTGAGCGCGTGCCACACCGGGTTGTCCAGTTGTTCCAGGTCGTTCGACACAGCACTCCCCCGTGTTCGGTCGTCCTCGGAGACAACCGTCCGCGCGACGACGATGTTCCCTACCAGGTCCAGCGGGTGGCGGCGGCCACCTCGTCGGGGGTGGCTTCGCCGAACCGGGCCGCTTCGCCCCTGCGGACGGTGAGGATCGCGTCGTGCAGTTCCGGCTCCAGCGCCTCGGCGAGCACCTCCGAGCCGGCGAGGGCGTCGGCGGCCTCCTCCGGCCCGGCCGGGAGGCGTTCGATCCCGACTCCGGCGCGGTCGGATTCGCTCAGCAGCGCTGGATCGCCGGTGATCTCGTCGGGCAGGGTGAGCTCCTCGCGCACACCGGCGAGCCCGGCGGCGACCACCGCTCCGGCGACCAGGTACGGGTTGGCGGTGGCGTCGAAGCACTTGATCTCGGCGTTGGCCGCCCAGGACTGCGTTCCCTCGGTGCCGGTGATCAGGCGCAACGCGGCCTCCCGGGTCTCCCGTCCCCAGACCTGCCAGATGCCGGCCCAGCGGGACGGGCCGAGCCGCAGGAAGCTCGCCGGGTTACCGGCGCCGATGGCCACCAGCGCGGGCAGTTCGCGCAGCACACCGGCCAGGAACGCCTCGCCGTCCGGCTGCAGGCCGTAGCGGCCGCGACCACCGGCGAGCAGGTTCCCGCGCGAGTCGTGCACCGACAGGTGCAGGTGCGCCCCGGCACCCGCGCCCTCGGGGACGAGGCAGGGGGCGAAGCTCGCGCGCCAGCCGTGTCGGAGGGAGACCGCGCGGATGGTGTGCCGGGTGAGCACCGCGTCGTCGGCGGCGCCCACCGGGTCCTTGGCCGCCACCGAGAGCTCGGCCTGCCCGAGCGCGTACTCGGGGTGGAACTGGAGCACCTCCAGCCCCTGCTCGCGCAGGGTCCGCACCAGCGCCAGCCCGTAGTCGGCGAGGGCTTCCAGCCTGACCTGGCCGTACCCGGATCCGGTGACGGCAGGCACGAAGTCGTCGGTGCCGGGCTCGGCCAGGGCCCACTCGTGCTCGAAGGCGGCCGAGACCGTGAGGCCCATCGAGGCGGCCGCGGCGACCTGCCGGGCGGCGAAGGCCCGCTGGCAGGCCACGAACCGCGGCCCGTCCTGGGTGTACTTGTCCGCGGGCGCCCACGCCCACCCAGGCATCGCCACCAGCCTGGTGAGCCGGCTGATGTCGGGGATCAAGCGCAGGTCACCGTCGGGACCGCCGAGGTGGGTTCCGCGCAGCATCACGTCGTCGAAGGTGAAGGTCTCGAAGCAGGGCGAGGCGCCGAGCCCGTAGCGGGCGAGCTCGGGCAACCGGTCCAGCGGTGCGGTCTTGACCCGCACGATGCCCGCGTTGTCCACGATGGACAGTTCCACCAGTTCCACGCCCTCGGCCCGCAGCCGCGCCGAGGCGGGCACCAGCTCGGCCGGCTCCGCTGCCGGGATCCGATCACCGCTCATGCACCCACGGTAGTCGCCGCAGCGCACCGGTCGCAGCGGAATTCAGCGCGCGCACGCCCACTCCCCCGCGATCGGCGGTGGGCGTGCGCGGTGCTTCTCAGGTTTGCTGAGGAAGGCGGCGGGAGCCGCTGCTTCAGGTGCGGGACGCAGCTCGCACCGCCGCGGGTTCTCAGCGGTTCTCTGGCGAGGACAGCCGACACGCCGTGTTGGACATACATCAGTCTCGGATCCCGGAGCCAGAGGACCGCTGTGCCTTCCCCGTTCGGGGTTTCCGCCACCCGCACCGCCAAGCAGGGTGATGTTTGAACAGTCCTCAGTTCTGCTGTTGTGCCAGGAGTTGTTCGAACGGGACCGGCTCGTCGAACGGGTCGGCGGCTCGGGCCGCCGGTCGCTGCTCGATGAGCGCGGCCAGCTCGCCCGCCGCGCGCTCGACGCGGTCGGCCAGCGTGCTGTCACCACCGGTGGCCCAGTCCTCCGAGGCCGCGTACACCGAGGTCGGCGCGACCACGGCGTGCAGGTAGGCGAACATCGGCCGCATCGCGTGCTCCAGCGCCAGCGAGTGCCGGGCCGAACCACCGGTCGCACCGATGACCACCGGTGTGCCCGCCAGTGCGTCCTTGTCGAGCACGTCGAAGAAGGACTTGAACAGCCCGCTGTAGGACGCCTGGAAGATCGGGGTGATCGCGATCAGCCCGTCGGCCTCGCGGACGGCTTCGAGCACCTCCTCCAGCTCCGGGCCGGCGAAGCCGGTGACGAAGTTGTTGGCGATGTCCTTGGCGTGGTCCCGCAGCTCCACGACCCGGACGTTGACCGGGGTGTTGCGCGCGGTGGCCGCGGCCAGCCGGTCGGCCAGCATCCGCGTCGAGGACGGAGTGCTGAGGCCGGCCGAGATCACGACGATGTCGCGCTCGCTCATTTCGCGACCTCCTGCTTTCGCTCGTCCTGCTGCTTCGCGGCGAGCAGGGACTGGTGGGTCGGGGCGTCCGGCACGTGGGCGGGCTTGAGCTTGGCGAACTCCTCGCGCAGCACCGGCACGACCTCTTCGCCGAGGATGTCGAGCTGCTCCAGCACCGTCTTGAGCGGCAGACCGGCGTGGTCCATCAGGAACAGCTGGCGCTGGTAGTCGCCGACGTTCTCGCGGAAGCTCAGCGTGCGGTCGATGACCTGCTGCGGGCTGCCGACGGTGAGCGGGGTGGCCTGGCTGAAGTCCTCCAGCGACGGTCCGCCGCCGTAGACCGGGGCGTTGTCGAAGTAGGGCCGGAACTCGCGGACGGCGTCCTGGGAGTTCTTGCGCATGAACACCTGGCCGCCGAGCCCGACGATGGCCTGGTCGGCCTTGCCGTGCCCGTAGTGCTCGTAGCGCTGCCGGTAGAGCCGCACCATGCGCTTGGTGTGCTCGGCCGGCCAGAAGATGTTGTTGTGGAAGAACCCGTCGCCGTAGTAGGCGGCCTGCTCGGCGATCTCGGGCGAGCGGATCGAGCCGTGCCACACGAACGGCGCCACGCCGTCGAGCGGACGCGGGGTCGCGGTGAACGACTGGAGCGGGGTGCGGAACTTGCCTTCCCAGTCGACGACGTCCTCGCGCCACAACCGGCGCAGCAGCGCGTAGTTCTCGATCGCCAGCGGGATGCCCTGCCGGATGTCCTGGCCGAACCACGGGTAGACGGGCCCGGTGTTGCCTCGGCCCATCATCACGTCCACCCGGCCGCCCGCCAGGTGCTGCAGCATCGCGAAGTCCTCGGCGATCTTCACCGGGTCGTTCGTGGTGATCAGCGTGGTGGAGGTCGACAGGACGAGGTCCTTCGTCTGGGCCGCGATGTAGCCGAGCATCGTCGTCGGCGAGGAGGCCACGAACGGCGGGTTGTGGTGCTCGCCGGTGGCGAAGACGTCCAGGCCGACCTCCTCGGCCTTGAGCGCGATCCGCACCATCGCCTGAATCCGCTCGGCCTCGGTCGGGGTCCGGCCGGTGGTCGGGTCAGTCGTCACGTCACTGACCGAGAAGATCCCGAACTGCATTGTGAACTCCCTACTGGACCCGAGCCCGCCTTTTTGTACGAGCTTCAACTACTTCCGGGAACGAGTCTTCCCTACGAAGTATTCCAGGGGAACCACGGCACTCCTCCAAGGCGACGCAGGTCACATCCGAGCGCCTTCCCGAGCCGACTCACCGGTGGCGTGTGGGCGCCCGGAGACGTCCGGCCCGCTGCGTAAGATGCCCGCCGTGGCGTCTCCTGAAACCGCGACCGACCAGACCACCGAACCCCTGCGGGTCCTGCGACGAGTCTTCGGCTACGACTCCTTCCGGGGCACCCAGCAGGAGATCATCGACCACGTGGTCGCAGGTGGCGACGCCCTCGTGCTCATGCCCACCGGCGGCGGCAAGTCGCTGTGCTACCAGGTCCCGGCGCTGGTGCGCCCCGGGGTCGGCATCGTCGTCTCCCCGCTGATCGCCCTCATGCAGGACCAGGTCGACGCGCTCGGCGCTCTCGGCGTGCGCGCGGGCTTCCTCAACTCCACGCAGAGCTACCCGCAGCGCCGCGACACCGAGGACGCCTACCTCAACGGCGAGCTGGACCTGCTCTACCTCGCCCCCGAACGCCTCCGGCTCGACTCGACGCTGGAGCTGCTCGCGCGCGGCGAGGTCGCGGTCTTCGCCATCGACGAGGCGCACTGCGTGGCGCAGTGGGGTCACGACTTCCGGCCCGACTACCTGGCGCTGTCCGTCCTGCACGAGCGCTGGCCCGACGTGCCGCGCATCGCGCTGACCGCCACCGCCACGCCCGCCACCCGGCAGGAGATCGCCACCCGCCTGCAGCTGACCGAGGCGCGGCACTTCGTCTCCGACTTCGACCGGCCCAACATCCAGTACCGGATCGCGCCCAAGAGCGACGCCCGCAGGCAGCTGCTGCAGCTCCTGCAGACCGAGCACCTGGGCGAGTCCGGCATCGTCTACCGGCTCTCCCGCGCCGAGGTGGAGCGCACCGCCGAGTTCCTGACCGCCAACGGCGTCACCGCGCTGCCCTACCACGCGGGCCTGGACAAGGCGGTGCGCGCGAAGCACCAGTCCCGCTTCCTGCGCGAGGACGGGCTGGTCATGGTCGCCACGATCGCCTTCGGCATGGGCATCGACAAGCCCGACGTGCGGTTCGTGGCGCACCTCGACCTGCCCAAGTCGATCGAGGGCTACTACCAGGAGACCGGTCGCGCGGGCCGCGACGGACTGCCCTCGACCGCGTGGATGGCCTACGGCCTGCAGGACGTGGTGCAGCAGCGCAAGCTCATCGACAACTCCGAGGGCGACGAGGCGCACCGCCGCACCCAGAGCAGGCACCTGGATTCGATGCTGGCGCTGTGCGAGACGGTGAAGTGCCGCCGTTCGCAGCTCCTCGACTACTTCGGTCAGCCGGATTCGAGCCCGTGCGGCAACTGCGACACGTGCCTGAACCCGCCGGAGTCCTGGGACGGCACGGTCGCCGCGCAGAAGCTGCTGTCGACCGTCGTGCGGTTGCAGCGGGAGCGCAACCAGAAGTTCGGCGCGGGGCAGATCATCGACATCCTGCGCGGCAAGAAGACGTCGAAGGTCGAGCAGTTCCGCCACGACGAGCTCAGCGTCTTCGGCGTGGGCGCCGACATCAGCGACAACGAGTGGCGCGGTGTGATCCGCCAGCTGCTGGCCCAGAGCCTGCTCGCCGTCGAAGGCGATTACGGCACGCTGGTGCTCACCGACACCAGCTCCGAGGTGCTGCGCCGCGAGGAGCCGCGGCAGGTGTGGCTGCGCACCGAGCCCTCGAAGAAGCCCGCGGCCAAGGCGAAGGCCCGGGATTCCAAGCGGGTGCCGCAGGACATGCCGCCCGAGGTCGAGCCGGTCTTCCAGAAGCTGCGCGCGTGGCGGATGGAGGTGGCCCGCGAGGAGGGCAAGGCGCCGTTCATCATCTTCCACGACTCGACGCTGCGGCAGATCGCCACCGTCGCACCGTCGACGTTGGACGAACTGGCGACGATCAGCGGCGTCGGCGAGGGCAAGCTCAACCGCTACGGACAAGGCGTGCTCGACGCCTTGGCCGCCCCGGAGGAGTGACCGGGCGTTTAGACTTCGCGCCTGAGAACGGGATTTCGGAGGAAGCGGAGCAGATGAGCGACTGGACTGCCGGAACTCCACTTCGGGGCGTGAACACCACGGTCGCGCACAACGCGCGGGTGTGGAACCACTGGCTGGGCGGCAAGGACAACTACGAGGTCGACCGCAACGTCGGCGACCACATCCAGGACATGTTCCCGCTGATCGCCGACGTGGCCCGCGCCGACCGCGCCTTCCTCAAGCGCGCGGTCGCGCACCTGGCCGGTGAGGCCGGCATCCGCCAGTACCTCGACATCGGGACCGGGCTGCCGTCGGCCGACAACACCCACCAGGTGGCGCAGCGGATCGCCTCGGACTCCCGCATCGTCTACGTCGACAACGATCCGCTGGTGCTCACCCACGCACGCGCGCTGCTGACCAGCTCGACGCTCGGCCGCACCGACTACATCGAGGCCGACGCCCGGCACCCGGGCGAGATCCTGCGGGCGGCCTCGCGGACGCTGAACCTCCAGAGCCCGGTGGCCGTGATGCTGCTGGGGATCCTCAACTTCATCCCCGACACAGCCCAGGCCACCGGCATCGTCAGGCAGCTGGTGGAGGCGATCCCGTCCGGCAGCTACGTGGTGATCAGCCACCCGACGACCGAGCTCGACGGCGAGGCCAACCGGGAGGCGATGGCGTTCTGGAACGACAACGCCACGCCCCCGATCACCGCCAGGGGCGGGGACGAGATCGCGGCGTTCGTCGAGGGCTTGGAGGTCATCGAGCCCGGGATCGTCTCCTGCGCCCGCTGGCGCAACCCGGACGAGTCCGAGCCGAGCGTCCCCCAGTACGGCCTGATCGCCCGCAAGCCCTGACGACGAGTCACCTCTCGCTGTCGAGCTGGGCCATGAAAGCGGTCGGGTACCGGTCGCCGCGCACCGCGCCGCGCGGGATGAGTTCGTCGATCCTCGCGAGGTCGCCCGCGTCGAGCGCGACGGCGTTGCTGCCGATCATCGAGTCGACCTGCTCCAGGCGCCGAGCGCCGACGACGGGCAGGACGTCCTCGCCCTGCGCGGCGACCCAGGCGATGGCCAGTTGCGCGACGGTCGCGTCCTTCTCGGCCGCGATCTCGCGCACCCGGTCGACCAGCGCTCGGTTGTGCTCGCGGTTGCCCTCCTGGAATCGGGGCATGAACGACAGGCCGCCGCCGATGGCACCGCTGCCGCCGATGAGACCCCGGGAGAGCACGCCGTAGGCGGTGATGCCGATGCCGAGCTCCCGGCAGGTCGGCAGGATCTCGTCCTCGATCGTGCGGGTGAGCATCGAGTACTCGATCTGCAGGTCGCTGATGGGCGCCACGGACGCGGCGCGGCGGATGGTGTCCGCGCCGACCTCGCTGAGGCCGATGTGGCGGACGTAGCCCTTGTCGACCAGCTCGGCCATCGCGCCGACGGTCTCCTCGATGGGGACGTCGGGGTCGAGCCTGGCGGGCCGGTAGACGTCGACGTGGTCGACGCCGAGGCGCTGCAGGGAGAAGTGCAGGAAGTTCTGCACCGCCTCCGGACGCGCGTCGATGCCGAGCGAGGCGCCGTCGGGCCCCCGCATGGCGCCGAACTTCACCGAGAGCACGACCTGGTCGCGGTCGTCGCGATCCTCGAGCGCACGACCGATGAGCATCTCGTTGTGGCCGTGACCGTAGAAGTCGCCGGTGTCGAGGACGTTGCCCCCTGCGTCGAGGTAGGCGTGGATGACCTTCAAGCTCTGGTCGTCGTCGGTCTGGCCGTAGACGCCGGACAGGCCCATGCAGCCGAGTCCGGGCGAGGTGGCGGTGGGACCGGTGGCGCCGAGGCGGCGGGTGTTGAGCTGAGCTGTCATGCCACCACTGTGGCCACGCCCGCCGAGGGCGCACAGGTCCGCTTCATCCAGGGACGCGCGCTCCCTGGTTGCCGGGCGCGGTCAGGTCGACAATGGGTGGTGTGATCGACCGACCGGGACTCGCCGACTTCCTGCGCCGCCGTCGCGCGCTGCTGCGCCCGTCCGACGTCGGCTTGCCCGAAGGGCTCCGCCGGCGCACTCCGGGGCTGCGACGAGATGAGGTCGCCCAGCTCGCCGGGATCTCCACCGACTACTACACGCGCCTGGAGCAGCAGCGCGGGTCGCACCCGTCCGAGTCCGTCGTGGCCGGTCTGGCGCGCGCCTTGCGGTACGACCTGGACGAGCGCGACCACCTGTTCCACCTGGCCGGCCTGACCCCGCCGCCGCGCCGCGCGGGCGGGCACGTCCGCCCGGGTCTGATCAGCCTGGCCGACCGGCTCACCGACGTCCCGGTCGTCATCTGCACCGACCTCAACGAGGTCCTGTGGCAGAACCCGCTGGCCATCGCCCTCATGGGCGACCACCGGTCGTACCGGGGACGGCATCGCAGCATCGTGTGGCGCTGGTTCACCGAACCCGAGGTGCGCGCCGGGATGCCCGACGAGGACTGGGCGCACAACTCGGCGGCCCAGGTCAGCGACCTCCGCGCGACCTACTCCCGGCGCGCGGGCGAGCAGGACATCACCGGCCTGGTCGAGGACCTGCTGGAGTGCAGCGAGGAGTTCCGCGAGCTCTGGGAGCGGCACGAGGTCGGAATCCGCCACCTGGACCGGAAGCGCTTCATCCACCCCGAGGTCGGCGTGGTCGAGATCAACTGCGAAACGCTGCTCACCCCGGACTCGGACCTCAAACTGCTCGCCTACTTCCCCGCGGAGGGCACCGACGCCAGGGAGAAGCTGGACCTGCTCCGGGTCATCGGCACCCAGGACCTGCACCCCAGCCCCTGATCCCGCGGTGACCCCGCACACGCGCACAAGGCGTGCAATCGAACACCGGCGCGACTGAAAAAAGCGCTCTGACCAGGGACTTCTTGCTCTTGTGGCTGACGTCACGCGCGCTCGTGCGCGCAGGCGTTTTCGCTGGTCGCACATGAACACCTTCAGTTACCCTCCGCAATCGATCAGGGGTCGCAGGCCTGCGTATCCCCTGTTCGCGTGAAGGCATCTTGAAGCTACGACTACCCCTGGTTACCTTCGGTGAGGCGAGTTACGGAACGGTCACGGCGGCAGCCGTCCCCGACGACAGCCGGAGCCCCCGAACGGTTGGGACCGCTTCCGACTCGCACCCCCCGGACAAGCCCTGCGCTCCCGAAAGGAAGGTCGTGTTCCGCCAGCGTCTTCTCCAAGTGCTCCCGGAGTCCGTTCGCGAGGACCCCACCCGCCTGACGCATGGTCTCGCCGCTGCCGCGGTCCTGGCCATGGCCACCGTCGCCCCGACGGCTCAGGCGCTCGCAGCACCCACCCCCGAACCTGCGCCCGCCGTCGCCCCCGCGGCGGTGTCGCAGACCTCCCCGTAGAACCCCACGATCTGAGGTGGACCGGAATGCCACCCCGCTTCCGGTCCACCTCTCACCAACTCAGCTCACCGACGCCGGCGCTTGCCGTCGAACGTGTAGCGCCCCGGCCCCGGGGTGTCGATGGTCGTCTTGCCGTGCGTCATGTTCCGGCTGAACCGGCCGAGCTTGAACCCCCACGACGTGATCCGCGTGTTGTGGACGTTGAGGTAGATCGGCCCCAGTCTCACCCTCCTGTGCAGGTGAAATCCCATTTCTCGCACCTCCGCAGTACGTTCGCTTCACCGCTCGCGAGCCGAACCCGCAGCGAGCCGGGCACAAACCCCAGCAAATCACACATCGGACACCTCCAGCCACAAAGTCGATCTTCGCCGGTCATTCGCCCCACCCCGAGAGCGAGCGGCCGGCGACTTCGGCGACGGGGCGACCCGCTCATGAGCAGCGGTCACCGGGCGCGAGGAAAGCCGGAGCACCGCGACAGGTGTTCGAGGACCGCCACGCGGCCCGTTACGGTAGCTTCCCTACCGCTGGGTAGGGCTTGCTCGTTGTGGGAACGCAGGGTTGCGTCGTTGTTCGAGGTCGACAGATGAACCGTTGGATGGGCCGGCTGACGCGGGCTTGGTGGCAGTGGGCGCGCAACGGCGCCGCCATTACCGCGCGGACCCGGGAAGGCCGCCGGTTCGGGTCGATGGGAGCCCGCAGTCATCTCGCGTTCCCGCAAGGAGCGCTGACCGGGTCCGAACGCATCCACATCGGCGCGGACTGCATCGTCAACGAGCACTCGGTGCTCTCCGCGGGCCTGCCCGGAGCCGATCTGGGCGACGGCGATCCGATGATCGTGCTGGGTGATCGCTGCGTGCTGGGTCGCAACTCCGAGATCCTGGCGATGTCGTCGGTGGTGCTCGGTGACGACGTGTGGACCTCCAGCCGCGTGACGATCGTCGACCACCACCACCGCCACGACCTCACCGACGTGCCCGTCGCCGCGCAGTGGCCGCTGCCCGTGCGCCCGGTGACCATCGGCTCCGGAACGGTGATCAGCACCGGATCGGTCATCCTCGCCGGGGCTCAGATCGGCGAGAACTCCATCGTCGCCTCCGGAGCCCAGGTGACGGCCGGGACCTATCCGCCCAACAGCGTCCTGGCCGGAGTTCCCGCGCGCGTCATCCGCACCCACACCGCCGTCGAAGCCGACGCCGTCTAGCTCGTGAGGAATTCGAGGGCGAGGACCTGCACCTCGCCGACGCCGAAGCCCAGCAGCGCGCCGGTGGCGATGAGCATCCACTCCTCCTCGCGGAAGGCCGGGCGCAACAGCTCCTCGAACTCGTCGGCCTCCAGCTCCTGCATCTTGCTAACCAGGGTGTTGCGGATGTCCATGGCGTCGGCGGCGTAGTCCTCGACGTAGCTCATGGTCTCCGGCAGCCTGCTCATCACCATCTCGGCGATGCGGCCCTTGAGGTCCTGGTAGCGGCGCCCGCCGACGGCGAAGACCACCAGCGGTTTGGCGATGCTGGTGCGCCTGCTGAGCTCCTCGTCGACCTTGCGCGTCACCAGTGCCAGCACCTTGTCCGACAGCGGTCCGCGCATCACCTCTTCGATGACGTTGCGCGGGGTGACGATCTCCCTGGCGATCAGCTCGCCGTACGCCTCGGAGACCTCCTTGCGGCGCTTGAGGAACAGGCCCTGCCACTCGAAGAGGCCGAAGTAGGTGGTCGGCTGCTGCGGCCGGAAGATCATCTTCAGCGCGAGCCAGTCGGTGAACCACCCGGTGAACAGGCCGAACAGCGGCATCAGGATCGGCGCCTTGAACAGCACCCACGCCGACATCTGCACCAGGCCGATGATGAAGCCGAACACCGCGCCGGAGCGCCGGATGAACTGGAACTCCTTGCCGCCGGCTTCCAGGAAGATCCGGTTCAGCAGCTCCTTGTCCCGCACGAGTGCGGTGACCACCATGGACTTGAGGTCGAAGACGTTGTCCACATCGGACTTGATCTCGTCCATGATCTCGGCCAGCATGCGCGGCGCGTCGTTCTGCACCCGCTGGATCATGGCCCGCCGCACGATCTTCGGCATCGCCTCCCACACGCCGGGCTGGTAGGTGGAGCCGACCTCCTCGACGATCTCCTCGATCGCGTGCCGGAGCGGTTTCTCGACCTCGGCGACGATGCGTTCGGGGTCGAGCCGCTCGACGACCTCCTGCGGGCTCAGGAGCTGTTCGGTGAGCGTGTCGCAGGCGATGCCGGCCATCTTCGCCGCGTGCTTGGGGACGATGCCCTGCCAGCCCAGGAACGGCTTCTTCCCGCGGAACTCCACCGGGTAGAACATCATCTTGATCGCGAGGATCTTGGTGACGTAACCGATCAAGGCGGCCACGAGCGGGATCGACAGGTAGAGCATCCAGTGCTCGCCGAAGTCCTGGAGGATCGCGCCCATCTCACACCCTTCCCCGGAAAACCCCGAAACCGCCTGCGCACCCCGCCGCAGTGGCTGCGACCATACCTGTCTCGACTACGCGTTCACCGCGTCGCCGGTGGTCGGCAGCACGGTCGGATCGCAGCGCTGCCAGAACCGAGCACCCAGCTCGGAGATCCGCACGCTGCGGCGCACCGCCTTCGTCGACTTCGCCGAGCGCAACGCTTCCCGGATCCGCGACTCGGTCTGCAGGATCTCGTACTGGTCGTCCATGGCCTCCAGCTCGGAGCCGATCTCGACCAGTCCCAGCGCGTGCAGGCGGCTGAGGTAGAGCGGAACCTCCTCGTGCAGCGCCACTCCCACCGCACGACCGACGGTCGAGCCGTTGCGGAGCACGAACCTGCTGGTCCCGCCGATGCCGGCGCGTTCGGCGACGTGCACCACGGGATAGGCGGCACCGTCACCGAGTCCCGCGAGGATGCGGGCTTCGTCCGGGGTGATCAGCCGCAGGATTCCGGCGTAGAGGACTTCTCGGGCTTCGGCCTTGCTCGCGGTCGCCGAGCGGAACAGCAGCTCGGACATCGCCTCGCGCAGCCCGTCGTGGGCGTTCGCGACGTCCTCGCCCTCGGGAGCCTCCGGATCCGGCTGCTCCGCCTCGTCCTCCTGGCGTTCGTCGACGGAGTCCAGCCAGACCCGCACGCCGGAGGCCACGACCTTCTCGATGGCCTGCACCTGGCGTTCCACCTCGACGCCACCGGGCAGTTCGCGGACCAGGCCCATTCCGGTGCGCGCGACGTCGCGTCCGACCCGGCTAGCCAGGCCCAGCAGCCCGCCGATCACGTTCGAGCCCGTCGCCTCCGCGGCCTCGTGGTGCTCCTCGACGTGCCGGCTGAGCTCGATCTCCCCTGCCACTCGGCCCCCCCTACCGTTGCCCCGACTCACCGCGACCCGTTCCGGCGTGGATCAGCGACGTGCGGAAGTATCGCCTGACCGACCCCGCCGGGACCAGGCCGGGGGTGCCTCGGTCTCATCCGGCCACGGCCTCCGCACGCAGCACGTTCTTCAGCGGCTCGCCCGTGGAGGTCTCCCGCAGCTTCCCGAAGACGATCTTCCCCGGCGCTTTGAAGGCGGCTCACCGAGGACTTTGGGCCCTGCAGCACCGCACCACCTTGGTGCAGGCTTGGCGGTGGAGTGGGTCGACACTCCGACCACTCGTCCGGGAGCGGGTTTCGGCAAGCCTCCCTGAAATCAGGGGGCTCCCCAACCCGCTACCGCCTCGTGCCGAGGAGTCTTCAGAACGATTCCAGCGAAGGGGGACCTACCGTGGCGGAATTCATCTGAAGCCGCCCTGGGACAGGTGAACAACATCCGCACCCGCGAACGCCGGGCAGTGCCGGATCAACAGTCGTTGAGCTCGCACGGCTGAGCGAACAGGGCGTCGTACCAGCGCCGACGTACGAGCTCAGTGCGACGCTGCCCCGCGAGGCCCTTCAGGCGCTGGTGGATACGAACAGCCGTCGAGCAGCGCGAACGCGAGGAGAACACTCATGGCACGCGTACGAGCAGACACCGGGAAGTGCGAAGGGCACGCCAATTGCCAGATCGCTGCGCCTGACTTCTTCGACCTCGACGAGGACGGCACCGTTGAGACTCTCCAGGACACAGTGGACGAGTCCCATCGGGCAGAGGTCGAGG
Organism: Saccharopolyspora terrae; assembly: GCF_004348435.1. Taxonomy (NCBI): domain Bacteria; kingdom Bacillati; phylum Actinomycetota; class Actinomycetes; order Pseudonocardiales; family Pseudonocardiaceae; genus Saccharopolyspora; species Saccharopolyspora terrae. Next base: position 41,157 of record NZ_SMKS01000030.1, read on the forward strand.
AAGCCGTCCGCAATTGCCCGGTCGACGCCCTGCGGATCGAACAGTGAATCGGCGGACCATCATTGTCGGTGCCGGCCTGGCGGGTTTCCGCGCCGCGCAGGAACTGCGTGCGCGAAGATACGACGGGGAAGTCGTGCTGGTCGGGGCGGAAACGCATCCTCCCTACGATCGTCCGCCCCTTTCGAAGCAGATCCTCAGCGGGCGATGGTCACCGCACGACGCTTTCCTCGGCACTGCCGAGGGCACCGAGCTCGACGGTTCCGTCGAGCTCCGGCTCGGCACTGCCGCCAAGGCGCTGCACACCGCGGGCCACCAGCTCGTGCTGGACACCGGCGAGGCACTCGCGTTCGATGCGCTGGTCATCGCCACCGGCACCACACCGCGCACTCTGCAGGGCCGGGTTCCTCCTGGTGTGCACACGTTGCGCACGCTAGACGACAGCACAGCCATTCGGTCGGACCTGCTGCGGGGCGGACCGTTGGTGGTCGTGGGCGGAGGCTTCGTCGGCGCTGAAGTCGCGGCGGTGGCGAGAGAGCTCGGCCTGCAGGTCACGATCGTCGAGGCGCTCAGCGCACCCATGGAGCGTGCGGTGGGAGCCGCGGCCGGGGCGATGTGCGGACAGATCCATCAAGAGCACGGCGTGACGGTCAAGTGCAACGTCTCGGTCGAGAGGTGCGACGGCCACCACCGCGTTGAACGGGTTCACCTCAGCGATGGAGCAGGCCTCGATGTTGCTCTCGTCGTCGTTGGCGTCGGGGTGCGTCCGAACACCGGCTGGCTGGAAACCTCCGCCTTGCCGCTCGACAATGGTGTTGTCTGCGACGAGTTCGGCTGCGCCGACCAGGAAAATCGCATCTACTCCGCTGGCGACGTCGCGAAATGGCTCAACCCCCGCACTGGACGCCGAAGCCGGGTGGAGCACTGGAACAGCGCCAACGAGCAGGCTCGGCTCGTCGCCCACAACATCACCAACCCGCACCAGCAGCTGGTCATGGATGCCGTGCCGTACTTCTGGTCGGACCAGTACGGCGAGAAGATCCAACTCGTCGGTGAGGCAGATCCTAGGCTGCAAACGACCGTGCTCACCCGGCGAGGAGACGAGGCCCACCGGCTCGTGCTGTTCTCGGAGAACGGCACTCTTTCCGCGGCCCTGGGATTCGGTTGGACACGTGCGGTCGCCCTTTGCCGCCAGGTCATCACGCGGGGAGGGTCATTGGAGGAAGCAGTGGCTCAGGTCCGATAAGGGGCCGGTGAAGCCTCAGTTCGTCGCGGCACACCGGGAAGGCCGAATCCCAGGATGACCAGCACCAACACTCCATCAGCCCGAACTGCCCCCGGCATCAGCGGTGGCCTGGAGCGGGCGTGCCGCGATCGTGTCGGAACTCGTGGTGCACTGCCCATCGGAGAGCCGAAACGCCCATCCGTGGCCAGGACATACGATGCATCCATCCCGGATCTCGCCCTTCGACAGGTCCGCCATCGCGTGAGGACAGTAGCGCTGGATCTCATACGCCTGCCCGTTGTCGTGCACGACCGCTCGTTCGTCGAGCTGCTTCCGCCTCTCATAGCGCGCATACGCCCGGTAACTCTCCGGGTCAGCGAACCGGAGGAAGACCACCAGCGACTCGTTGTACTGATCGGGTTCCCTGCTGGCCCGGACTCGCAGGCTGAGCAGCAGTTCTTCCCAGCTCAGCTTCTGGTCCAGCACGAGGTTCAGGAGCTTGTCCTCGATCTCCAACGTGTAGAAGCAGCTCTCACCGGCGTGCGGGTAAACCGAATTCTCAGATCTGGTGAAATCCACGACCATGGATTCCGGATGTTCCCCTGTGGTGCGGATCAGCATTCTGCCGCCGATACGTCGCCGGAAGAACGCCGAGGAGGCGATGAGCGGCTGAAAGTGTTCCTGGAGCTTGCGCAGGAGCGACCCCTCCGGGGGAGGGATCGAGTCGAGTTCGCGACGAATCAACGGCAACCGCTCACGCTGGTATTCTTCCAGATAGCTCGCCTTGCGCATGAAACAATCGGAGTTCAACCGATTCTCGTTTTCCACTGGGTGATCCGCGTCGCCCACGACCTCGTCTCCGGGAAGCAGGACGATCGTTCGATCCGCGAACCCTTCACGCTGGGCATATCGGTAGAAGTCGGCCTGAGTGGGGAAGATCGAGTCCCCGTCGAAGTTCAGCTCGTAGTGCTGCGGGTCCAGAAAGCAGGGCGGGCCGGCAGTGGGGACCAACCAACGCGCTTTCGAGGCGACGAACGTTTTGTGGACCGTCGCGAATTTGTTCTCCCGCTTGGCACGGGAAATCTCCTTCTTCCGCTCAGGAGTGTAGTCGTACACGTACGGATGCCAGTTCGCCCCGGAGAACTGCATGAACAGGTAGTCGATGTCGAATGAATCCCGGATCCAGTCCAGGTCTTTGGCCGACACCTTCATGTCATTGACATCGACGATGGTCGTCTCCGGTGTTTCGATGACGAGCGTGCAGTCGTCCCAGATCGGGACCGACTGCACGACCGGCGTCAGAGCCAGATCATCGGACAGGTTCAACTTCTGGTGCGACGGCGCGATCAGGACTTCGTTCGAAACGTTTTCCTTCAGCTCGTTCAGCAGGTAGTCATCAGTGTATTTCGGAATGATGATTTTGGTCCACGGACTGAGCGTCCGCAGAAAATCGACATCGAAATGATCCCGGTGCTCGTGCGAGAGGACTACGTAGTCCACTTCGCGCAGCGCCCCGAGGTCGAGGAAGTCATTCCGCGGGAACTGATGCCAACTCGACAGGAACGCGCCCCTCGATGAGAACCACGGGTCGGTCACCAACGACGATGTCGGCGTCTGAACAAAGATGCTGGCGTGCCCGTAAAAGCGGACCGAAGTGTTCAGATTTTCCATGATTCCCCCTCGCTCGCCCCCCGAGTATCGGCGTCAGGTCTTTGCATTGTCCCCAGAAGATCCGCAGTCCCGCAAGGTCCTTGGCCCCTGCAAAACCCGTAAGTCCCCGCAAGTCGGTCGCCCATGATCTAATAGTCCGGCGTAGCGGCTGCCGCCCATAAGACACGGCTAATGCCAGAACCACAAGAAGCCCTCACTCGATCGAGTGGTTTCCGCTTTCGTCGCTCATTGCTTGCCGCAGGTGGTGCACAGTGGGCTGTTGAGGGGTAAATACCCGCAACACAAAGGGGAGAACCGCCTCCGCATTATCGATATTGACCCACATTTGCTGACCCGATCTACCAAACGCGGTACGCCCGGCGGGAAGCAGGCAGGCCGGCGCTGGGACGCTGGCTCGTCATGGCTGTAAGGAGAGCGATGAGATTCCTGATAACCGGCGGTGCAGGATTCATTGGATCACATCTGACCGCGCACCTGTTGCGGACCGGAAACGAGGTCCTGGCGCTCGACGATCTCAGCACGGGTACCCAACGAAATCTTGCGTCCGCGACCGAAGAACCCGGGCTGCAGATCATCGAGGGTTCGGTGCGCGACTCCGAACTCGTGAACCAATGCGCGTCCGAGGTGGACGGAATCTTCCATCTCGCCGCGGCCGTCGGCACCTTCACGATCTCGCAGAAGACCCTCGAGAGCCTTCAGACGAACATCCACGGGACCGAGGTCGTCGTCGAAGCGGCATGTCGTCATCAACGTCCCGTTCTCGTGGCCTCCACGAGCGAGGTGTACGGCCGGAACACGAAGATCGGCCTGACCGAGGACGACGACCTGATTCTCGGTTCCCCGCTGCACAGCCGTTGGTCCTATGCGGAAGCAAAAGCATTGGACGAGACGCTCGCTTACGTCCACGCAGCAGAGCACGGGCTTGGTGCGGTGATCGTGCGACTGTTCAACACCGTGGGGCCAGGCCAGAACGGCCGCTACGGAATGGTCATCCCCCGTTTCGTCGCGCAGGCTCTCGCCGGGGAGCCGCTCACGGTCTTCGGCAGCGGTCAGCAGATCAGGTGCTTCTGCCATGTGCTCGATGTGGTTCCCGCTCTTGTTTCCCTGCTCCGCGACACCGGCGCCTACGGCCAGGTGTTCAACGTCGGCAGCTCCGAACAGGTGACCATCGACGAACTCGCACGGCGTGTCATCGCGATCACAGGATCGTCGAGCGACATCACGCACGTCCCCTACGCGGAGGTTTTCGGCCCCGGCTATCAGGACACGCTGCGCCGAGTACCGGATTGCGGCAAGGCGCGCGCGCAGGTCGGCTTCTCGCCGACCCGCACTCTCGACCAGATCATCGAGTCCGTCGTCGCTCACCAACGTGCCGCCCCGCAGCCCGTTCTCAAGTCTGGAGGCTGAGCAAGGGTGCCAAGTTTCTGGACGCCGGCGGGCAGAGCACGGCGAGGAGCGCGCAGCACGGTCAAGCTCAGCACGCTGTTGGTCTTTCTCGCGGCGGCCTGCGCGACCCCCGGCCCCTCCCCGCCCCTGGGATGTGACCCTGAACGGGTCACCCTCATGTCGGTGCCGTACTGGAACCTGGCCGACGGAGCAGCCAAAGTGGGGGCGCACGCGCGGACTCTGACCGGGACCTCGCCCTGGGTTTACGGCGTTCGCCCGGACGGAGAGATCTCCCCCCACCTGTCCAATCCCTCTGCTGAGGACACGAAGAACCTCGAGTCGATCTACGCGTCCGGGCTGACCACCATTCCCACAGTCGCGAACCATTTCGACGGCGGGTGGCAGTACGAGCCCATCTCCCGGATGTTGCACGATCCGGCCGTGATGCGGGACCACATCGAGGACCTCACCGCGTTGGCGGTCAGCCAGAACTTCGCGGGGATCGACATCGACTACGAGGAACTCCGCGCCGTTGACCGCACCGCGTTCACCGAGTTCATGACCCGTTTGGGAGAAGCGCTGCACAGCAAGGGAAAGAAGCTGGCGGTGACCGTTTCGGCCAAGACGAGCGACGCCGGCAACAGCGAGCCCAACCGCGCTCAGGACTACGGCGCGATCGCGCGAGCGGCCGACGAGGTTCGAGTGATGGCCTACGACTACCACTGGCAAACATCCGAACCCGGGCCGGTCGCTCCTGGTTTTTGGGTACGTGACGTGCTCGCCTACGCGACAACGCAGATCGAGCCGAACAAGATCGTCCTGGGGGTTCCGGCCTACGGCTACGACTGGAGCGTGGGCGTCGCACCTCCCGTCTCGTGGGCTAGGGCTCATGAGTTGAGCCAGCAGCACAACGCGGAGGTGCAGTGGGACGAGGAGAGTGAGACGCCGTGGTTTCGCTACTGGGAGGGCGATACCGAGCACACGGTGTGGTTCGAGAACGCCTACAGCTCCGCGGTCAAGTTCCAGCTGGCCCGGGAATTCGGCGTCCGAGGTGTGTACCTCTGGGTTTTCGGACCGGAAGACCAGCTGCTGTGGAAGAAGATCAACGACGACTGGAAGATGCTCCCCTGCCCCGGCCCTCCGCCACCCCGCTAGATCGCATTCCAGAGCGGAGGCATCGATTTCGCCGAGAGAACGAGGAATGCGGTCGTGGACCGTTGGCAACGTTCCGCAGGCACTCGCGGACCAGGCCGGAGGTGCCTAGGTCTCATTCGGCCACGGCCTTCGCGCGCAGCACGTTCTTCTGCAGCTTTCCGGTGGAGGTCTTGGGCAGCTCGCCGAAGACGATCTTCTTCGGCGCCTTGAACGCGGCGATGCGGGCGCGGACGAAGTCGATCAGCTCGGCTTCCCCGGCGCTCGACCGCTCGCGCAGGCTGACGAAGGCGACCGGGACCTCACCCCACTTCTCGTGCGGGGCCGCGACCACGGCGGCCTCCAGCACGTCGGGGTGGGCGGTGAGGGCGTTCTCGACCTCGATCGAGGTGATGTTCTCACCGCCGGAGATGATCACGTCCTTGAGGCGGTCGCGCAGTTCGACGTAGCCGTCGGGATGGCGAACACCGAGGTCGCCGCTGCGGAACCAGCCGTCGAGGGTGGCGTTCTCGGTGGCCTCGGGGTCGCGGTAGTAGCCGAGCATGACGTCGTTGCCGCGCAGCAGGATCTCGCCCGGCGTCCGCCCGTCGGCGGGGACGTCGTTGCCTTCGGGGTCGGTGACGCGCACCGGTTCGGCGACGACGTTGGCGATGCCCTGGCGGGCGATCAGCCACGCGCGGTGCTCCGGGTCAGCGCTGTCCCACTCCGGTTGCCACTCGCAGACCACGGCGGGACCGAAGGTCTCGGTGAGCCCGTACAGGTGGCGGATGTCGAACCCGAGCTCGCTCATCCGCGCCAGCAGCGCGGGCCACGGCGGCGCTCCACCTGCGAACACGCGCAGCACGTGGTCCAGCGTCCGCGCGTCGGGGTGTTCGGCGAGCATCGTCAGCACGGTCGGCGCGGCGCAGAAGTGCGTGATGCCCTCGGCATCGATCGCGCGCCAGATCTCGCCGGGGTCGACCTTGCGCAGGCAGTGGTGCACGCCCCCGGCAGCCGTCACCGCCCACGGGAAGCACCAGCCGTTGGTGTGGAACATCGGCAGCGTCCACAGGTACTGCGAGGAGGTGTCGAGCTTGGCGTGGTACGCCATCGCCAGGGCCTGCAGGTAGGCGCCCCGGTGGTGGTACATGACGCCCTTGGGACGGCCGGTGGTGCCGCTGGTGTAGTTGATCGACAGCAGAGACCGCTCGTCGGTCACCTCGACCCGGTGCGGTTCGGCGGCGTCGACCAGGTCGTCGTAGGACTCCGAGTCGATCACCGGGATCGGCTGCTCCCCCAGCACCTCCCGGAACTCGGCGTCGAGCAGGACCAGGCTCGCCCCGCTGTGCTCCACGATGTAGGCGATCTCCGACGGGGCCAGCCGGGTGTTGAGCGCGACCAGCACCGCACCGGCCAGCGGGACGCCGTAGTGCGCTTCCAGCAGCAGGTGCGTGTTCGGCGAGAGCACCGCGACCCGATCACCGGGTTCGACTCCCCGCGCGGCCAGCAGCCCGGCCAGCCGCTGCGCGCGGTCCCAGAGCTGCGCGTAGGTGTCCCGGCGATCGCCGTCGACGACCGCCGGCCGGTCGGCGAACACCGCCGCCGCGCGCTCCAGGAAGGACACCGGACTCAGTTCCCGAAAAGCGATCCCGGTCAACCTCAAGCCTCCTTCTGCACCCGTCGTTGGGTGCGCGGAGCATAACCACCCGGATCGGCCAGGTGCGAGAGTTCGCGAGCGCGAACCGTCCGGCGAGAGGCACGGCGAGACCCGGAGGCCTGGCACCTCGCACGAACTCGATCTCAGCGGAAGCGTCGACGCAGGTGTGATCCCGGCAGTCGACCTCGGAGCCGCTCGAAGCCGTCCACAGTGGCCTCACGACGTGGTCGACGCGGCCCATCCCGGCACCCTTCGTCGCGCGCCGAACACGTTGCCCGCACAAGGTGTGTTTCGCGGAAACCGGGGTACTCCGAGTCTATCCATTCGGATGCCGAACAAGATCTCGCGAGGAAGAGACCGGAGACGCACAAGCTGCGGACGCGGGGAGGTTGCTTCCGTGACGGTGGCAAATAACCAACAGAGCCGAAGTTCCGCTGTTTCCAAGCAACAGGCGAGCAGTCTCGCCGACGTCGTGGACCTCATCTTGGAGAAGGGCTTGGTGATCGATGCGTTCGTGCGCGTGTCGCTCGTCGGCATCGAGCTGATCACCATCGACGCGCGCGTGGTGGTCGCCAGCGTGGACACCTACCTGCGCTTCGCCGAGGCGACCAACCGCCTGGACCTGCACGAGAAGGGCGGCAAGGACCTGCCCGAGCTCGTCGAGGGCGTCACCGAGAGCGGTTCGCAGGGCAAGACGAAGGGAGTGATCGAGGCGGCTAAGGACACGGTCGACGAGTTCCGCGACAACAGCCGCGAACGGGAGAAGGAGCCGGCGCGACCCAAGCGAAGCGCCCAGCGGAGGGAGCGGGAGGAATGACCGCGCAGGCCGATCACCAGCAGAGCCGCGCCGAGACGAGGCACGGTGCGTACGTGTACGGGATCATGCGTGAGCAGGAGGCCGCGCCTGGTGATCTCCCGGCTGTCGGGGGCGAATCCGAGGTGCGCGTGGTGTCACGTGGTGGGCTGTCGGCGTTGATCAGCGACCTGGAGATCAACCGCCCGCTCGGCGCGCCCGAGGACCTGCTGGCGCACGAACGCGTGCTGGATTCCGTCGCAGCCGATACCACCGTGCTGCCCATGCGGTTCGGTGCCGTCCTCGCCGATGCCGACGCCGTCGCCGACGAACTCCTCGAACCCCATCGCGACGAGTTCGCATCGGCGCTCGCCGAGCTCGACGGCACGATCCAGTACGCGGTCCGCGGTACCTACCTCGACGATGCGCACCTGCGCGAAGTCGTCGCGGAGGACCCCGCGATCGCCGAACTGCGCGAGCAGCTGCGCGGTATCGCGGAGGACGCCGCCTACGACGAACGCGTTCGGTTGGGAGAACTGGTCCACGACGCGGTCTTGGCCAAGCGCCGGGCCGATGCGGAGCACCTGGTCCGGGCGACCGATTCGGCAACGCTGCGGTCGCGAGTCCACGACGTCGTGGGCGAGTCCGAAGCCCTGCACGTGTCCTTCCTCGTCGATCGGGATCAGGTCTCCGACTTCGAAGCCGCGCTCGGGGAACTCGCGCAGCAGTGGACCGAGCGGGTCGGCCTGCGCCAGATCGGCCCGCTCGCGCCGTACGACTTCGTGCGGGAGGACTGAGATGGGTTTGATCACGGCGTTCCTCGACCTCCCCTTGAAACCGGCCCGAGCGACGGTGTGGGTGGCGGAGAGGCTCAAGGAAGCGGCGGAGGCCGAGTACTACGACCCGGCGGTGGTGCGCAACGAGCTGGCGAAGGTCGAAGACGCGCACGCCGCTGGGGAGTTGACCGACGAGCAGCGGGACGACCTCCAGAGGGCGCTGTTGGACCGTCTGGTGGAGGCGCAGAACCGGACCGAGGAGACGTGATCCGCAGTGCCCGGTGATGCCAGGGACGACGCGAAGCCGCGCAGGGAACGTCCGCCGTCGCGTCGGGCGTCGGAGCCCACCGAGCGACGACGTCGCCGTCGCGACGAGGAGCAGGAGAACGCACCACGTCGCCAGGAGGAGCCCGCTCAGGAGCAGACCCGTCGGCTCGGCGCCGCGGAGGCCGCGAAGGTCGCGGTCGATCACGTCACGGCGCTCACCGGGCGTGAGTCGGAGGGGGTCACCTCGCTGGAACGCACCGACGACGGCTGGCTCGTGGGCGTCGAAGTGGTCGAAAGCCATCGGGTGCCCGACAGCACAGACCTCTTGGCCGTGTACGAGGCGGCGGTGGACCACAGCGGCCAGCTCGTCTCGTATCGCCGCGTCGACCGCTACGCGCGGGGGCGCGGAAACGAGCGCTGATCGAGGGAGGACCCGGATGACGGAGCCGAACGGCGGCAAGACCGGCCCTCCGGCGAGGTACGGGCAGGCGGGTGCGCTTTCTTCCCGGCCCGAGTCCGCGAACCTCGCCGACATCCTGGAGCGCGTGCTCGACAAGGGCATCGTCATCGCCGGCGACATCCGGGTCAACCTGCTCGACATCGAGCTGCTCACCATCAAGCTCCGGCTCGTCGTGGCCTCCGTGGAACGCGCACGGGAGATGGGCATCGACTGGTGGGAGCACGACCCGTCGCTGTCCTCGGGGCAGCGCGACCTCGTTCACGAGAACCGCCGTCTGGAGCGGAAGGTGCGCGAGCTCGAATCCGGTTCCGCTGAGACTCCCCCGAACGCCGAGGAGGACGAGGAGCGGCGTGGTGGTTGAACCGTTGACCTACGTGTACGCGATCGCTCGCGGACAGGACGCTGACCTCGCGTCCGAGTTGGAGGGGATCGCTGGATCGACCGTCCGCTGGGTCGAGGTCGCGGGCCTGAGCGCGCTGGTCAGCGACGTCGCCGAGGACGAGTTCGGCGAATCGGCGCTGCGCCGCAATCTGGAGGATCTCGACTGGCTGGGCAAGGCGGTCCGCGACCACAACAGGGTCGTCGAGGCGGCCGCGAACGTCCTGCCGGTGGCACCCATGGGGTTCGCCACCGTCTACTACAACGACCGCCGCGTGCGCGAGTGCCTCGCGGACCGGGCGGACAGGTTCGAGACCGTGCTCGACCGGGTCACCGGCCGAACGGAGTGGGGCGTCAAGGCGTACGCGGACATCTCCGCCGCTCAACCCGGCTCGAGCGAGCCCCGGGGCGAGCGGCCCGGCGCCGCGTACTTGCAGCGGCTTCGCCGCCGCGCGGTGAGCCGGGAGCAGGCGCAGCAGGAGGCGCTGCACCACGCGGCCGAGGTTCACGCGTCGCTCGTCGAGCTGGCGGACGAGTCGACCGCCCACCCACCGCAAAGCCGCGAACTCGCGGACTACGACGGCGTGATGGTGCTCAACGGCGCTTACCTGGTCGACGACACCCGCGAGAGCGCGTTCAAGGAGAAGCTGCGAGAGCTGGCGCACGGCCACCCGAAGTTCAGGTTCGAACTCACCGGACCGTGGCCGCCGTACTCCTTCGCCACGATCCTGGAAGACGAGCAGGAGCAGCGATGACGTCCGAGGAACGCGACCTGGCACCGGTGGAGCTGCGCGGACCCCACGACGTCGCGCTCGTCGACCTGCTGGACCGGCTCCTGGCCGGGGGCGTGGTCATCGCCGGCGACATCACGATCTCGCTCGCGGACGTCGACCTCGTCCAGGTCTCCCTGCGGGCGCTCATCACCTCCATCCACGCGGAGACCACGGCGCAGGAGGGACCACCGACGTGACCGAACCGAACAACGACGTGCACGCGCGATCGCGACGCCTGCAGAACCGGATCGAAGCGGACTCCGAGTCGATCAAACGCGACCTCGTGCGCCTGGTTCTCACCCTGGTCGAACTCGTGCGTCAGCTCATGGAGCGGCAGGCGCTGCGCCGGGTCGACGAAGGCGATCTGTCGGAGGAGCAGATCGAGGAGCTCGGACTCGGCCTCATGCAGCTGGCGGAGGCCATGTCCGAGCTCCAGGACCACTTCGGGCTCTCCCCGGAAGACCTCAACCTCGACCTCGGACCGCTCGGTTCGTTGCTGCCCGACGATCGGGACCGGCCGTGAGCGGTGTCGAGCCCGCTGCCCCGACGCCGGGTGCACGAGCACGCCCCCGAGCGGACGATCAGAACTCGAAGCCGCCCGGTTTTCCGTTGCGGTCGGCGATGAGACCGGCCAGCGCGGCGATGGCGATCTCGGGTGGCGTGCGCGAACCGATGTTGAGCCCGATGGGACGGTGCACCCGCTCGATCTGGGAGTCGTCCACACCGAGGTCGCGCAGGGCCTGGACGTGCGGACCCTCGTGGCGCGGGTTGCCCATGATCCCGATCCAGCGGGCCTCGTGCCGCAACGCGTCGCGCAGCACCGGTCCGAGCTCGTCGCGGTGGTGGTCGGTGACGACCAGGTCCGTGCCGGGGCTCAGCTCCGGCACCTCCGCCAGAGCGTCCAGGCCCGCGGCGCGTTCCGGGTCGGGTTCGATGAGCATCGTGGCGTAGCCGAGGTCCCGGCCGTAGCGCAGCAGGTGTTCGGCGACGGGCGAGGCGAAGACCGCCGCCAGCACTCGCTGCCCGGATTCGGCTGGCACTTCACCGTGCGCGACCGCGCACGCGGCATCCTCGGTCATGCGCCCCAGCATGCCAGCAGCGCCCCGGCCGGGACCACCACCGCTACAGCCGCGTGGCGGTGGCCAGCCAGGCGGGGACGTCCACCTGAGCACCCTCGGCGACGCGGTGGGCCTGCGCGTGATCACCGCGCGCGACGCCCCGGTAGGTGCTCGGGCGGACGCGCTCCAACCGCCAGCCGTCGGTGAACACGCGCGGGAACACCGCTTCGGCGACGCGCGGTCCGAGCGCGGGCTCGGCGTCGGCCAGCGCCAGGACGTGGACCGTCGCGCCCGGCCGGCACACGCCGTGCAGGCTGCGCAGGTAGCGCAGCTGGTCCTCTTCCCCGAAGACGTGGAACAGGGCGCTGTCGACGACCGTGTCGAAGGGTCCGCCGGTCAGCGCCAGCGCGTCGGCTGCCTCGAAGCGCGCGGGCACGTCGCGGGCGGCGGCGTTGGCGCGGGCGAGTTCGATCGCGCGCGGCGCCGAGTCCACGCCCAGCACGTCGTAGCCGAGCTCGGTCAGCAGGATGGTGTGCTCGCCGGTGCCGCAGCCGGGGTCGAGCACCCGCCCCCCGATCTCACCGCCGCGTTCGAGCTCGACGATCGCCTGCTGCGGCGCGCCGATCACCCACGGTGCGGTGCCCGCCACATAGGCCTCGTCGAATACTGAGCGATCCACAGACGTTCCCATGAGGTGTCCCTTTCATCTGAGCAGGTCACCTCAGCCTGCGACCTCCACTTAACTGGAGGTCAACACATCGGCGAGCCGAATCCGCGCGGGGACCACCACACCTGCGGTGCCGCAGCGGGCTGAGCACCTGGCGACCCGCCTCGGACGTGACGCGAACCACTCCACGATCAACTTGGAATTACGGCGCGCTCACTTATGTTGGTTGATAGTGACAGACTCAAGTAGATGGCGGCGATGCTGAGCAACACCGTCACGAGGAGGTAAGTAATGGCGACGTTCTTCGGACCGGTCGGTGGCCCGTTCGACGAGTACTTCGCGCGCTTCTTCGGGGCCGAGGACTCCACGGGCGGCTCGCGCCGCGTCGACATCACCGAGCTGATGACCGAGCAGGCGCAACAGCTGGTCGGCGAGGCCGCGAAGTTCGCCCGCGACCGCGGGCAGGGCAGCCTCGACGCCCTGCACCTGCTGTGGTCGGCCGCCAAGCAGGAGCCGACCCGGGCGCAGCTCGGCCAGCTGGGCGTGGACACCGAGTCCTTCGCCAAGCAGGTCGAAGGCCACCTGCCCGCTGCGGGCAGCCCGGTCGCCGAGGAGTCCGTCTCGCTGACGCTGGCCGCGCGCACCGCGCTGGCCGACGCCCACCGGGTGGCTCGCGCGCTGGGTTCGACCTACATCGGTCCGCAGCACCTGCTGCTGGCTCTGTCGGCCAACCCCGAGACCGAGGCCGGCCGCCTGCTGGCCGGTGCCGGTGCGGGCCCCGAGGCCCTGCGCGACGCCGGGCAGCGGCCCACCCCGCAGCAGACGCCGAAGTCCAGCCCGAGCGGCGGTCAGACGCCGACGCTGGACGAGTACGGCCGCGACCTCACCGAGCAGGCCCGCGACGGCGGCCTGGACCCGGTGATCGGCCGCGCCGACGAGATCGAGCAGACCATCGAGATCCTGTCCCGTCGAACCAAGAACAACCCGGTGCTGGTCGGTGAGGCCGGCGTCGGCAAGACCGCGATCGTGGAGGGACTGGCCCAGGCCATCGCCTCCGGTGACGTGCCCGAGGTGCTCACCGGCAAGCGGGTCGTGCAGCTGGACCTCTCGGCGATGCTCTCCGGCACCCGCTACCGGGGTGACTTCGAGGAGCGGATGACCAAGGTCATCGACGAGATCGCCGAGCACAGCGGCGAGCTGATCGTGTTCATCGACGAGCTGCACACCGTCGTCGGCGCCGGTGGTGCCGAGGGCGCGATGGACGCGGGCAACATGCTCAAGCCGCGCCTGGCTCGCGGTGAGCTGCACGTCGTCGGTGCCACCACGCTCGACGAGTACCGCAAGAACATCGAGAAGGACCCGGCCCTGGAGCGCCGCTTCCAGCCGGTCCAGGTCCCCGAGCCGAGCGTGACCGACACGGTCACGATCCTGCGGGGGCTGCAGGAGCAGTACGAGAAGCACCACAAGGTGAGCTACACCGAGGAGGCCGTGCAGGCCGCCGCGAAGCTCTCCGACCAGTACATCAACGACCGGTTCCTGCCGGACAAGGCCATCGACCTGATCGACCAGGCCGGTGCCCGCAAGCGGCTCAACGCCGGCGTCGCCGACGACACCGAGCTGCGCGAGCGGGTCGAGCGGCTGGAGCAGCACAAGAACGAGGCGGTCGCCGAGGAGGACTACGAGCGCGCCTCCGCGCTGCGCGACGAGATCACCGCCGCGCAGGCAAGGCTGGAGCAGGGCGGTTCGGGCGTGCTGGAGGTCGGTCCGGCCGACATCGCCGAGGTCGTCTCCCGGGCGACCGGTGTTCCGGTGGCCCGGCTGACCGCCGAGGAGAAGGTCCGGCTGCAGAACCTGGAGTCGGAGCTGCACGAGCGGGTCGTCGGGCAGGACGACGCGGTGCGGGCGCTGGCCCGCGCGGTGCGGCGCTCGCGCAGCGGACTGGGCGACCCGTCCCGTCCGGTGGGCAGCTTCCTGTTCCTGGGTCCGACCGGTGTCGGCAAGACCGAGCTGGCCAAGGCGCTGGCGGAGTCGCTGTTCGGCGACGAGCAGCGGATGATCCGGCTGGACATGAGCGAGTTCCAGGAGCGGCACACGGCCAGCCGGCTGGTCGGCGCCCCGCCCGGGTACGTCGGGCACGGCGAGGCCGGTGAGCTGACCGAGGCCGTGCGGCGGAACCCCTACTCCGTGGTTCTGCTCGACGAGATCGAGAAGGCGCACCCGGACGTGTTCAACACCCTGCTGCAGGTCCTCGACGACGGCCGCCTGACCGACGGTCAGGGCCGCACGGTGGACTTCAGCAACACGGTGCTGATCATGACCAGCAACCTGGCTTCGGAGGTCGTCTCCAGCGCGGGCGGCAAGATCGGCTTCACCGCCGGCAGCCCCACCCAGGACCTGGAGGAGCGGGTCATGCCGAAGCTCAAGGACGCCTTCCGGCCGGAGTTCCTCAACCGCATCAACGAGATCGTCGTGTTCAAGCGCCTCGACGGCGAGCAGCTGCACACCATCACCCGTGCTCTGCTGGCGACCACCACGAAGCGGCTGGCCGACCTGGGCGTCGAGGTCGTCTTCGACGACGACGCGGTGACCTGGGTCTCCGAGCGCGGCTACCAGCCCGAGTTCGGTGCGCGGCCGTTGCGCCGGGCCATCGAGCGGGAGGTCGACGACCGGATCAGCGACCTGATCCTGGACGGCGAGCTCACCGAGGGCACCCGGCTGCGGGTCGGCACCCGCGACGGCGGCCTGGACCTCCAGGTGGAGGCCCCTGTCGCCGCGTGACGGCCGAGCGAGCTCCAGAGGCGGGCACCTGCGGGTGCCCGCCTCTCGTCGTGAAATGCCCCATCGCTGGTCACGGGGTTGCGGGTTGCTGCGGAGGTCGCCTGGATTGACCCTTCACAGCACGTTCCAACGTTGCGATACTTGTTCAACCAGGCGGTACTACCCGGTGGAGGTGGGCCATGCTTCCCAGGGACGAACGACGCCGCCTGCGCGAGATCGAGCAGCAGCTCGTCGACGAGGACCCCAAGCTCGCACGCAGGCTCAGCCAGACCAGCACCTTCGGTTACCTGCGCGCCCGCGTCTCCGCCCGGATGACGCTGGCCGCCTGCGCGGGCGTGCTGTCGCTCATGTGCCTGTTCCTCAACGAGGGCGCGGCGGCGCTGACCGCCGCGGCTCTGACGGGGTTCCTGCTGATCTCCCGCACCTGGCGCATCGAGCTCCTCTGAATCATCCACTGTGGCCGGTTCGTCCCGTTCCGGCCGGGAAACGCCCTGCGCCCGAACCCTTTGCGCGCGCCCGGCACCAACACACCGGTGGTGTGTTGGTTTGGTGCGCCGGAAGGCGTGCGGGGAGAATCGGCGGCGAATTCGAGTCCTCTGGGTTGGGAGAGTTCGCCATGACCACAGTCGCCTTCCTCGGCACCGGCACGATGGGCGCGCCGATGGTGCGCAACCTCGCCGCAGCCGGATTCGACCTGCGGGTGTGGAACCGCACGCGCAGCCGGGCCGAGCCGCTGGCCGAGACCGGTGCGGTCATCGTCGACTCCCCCGCCGAGGCCGCGCGAGGCGCGGACGTCCTGGTCACGATGCTGCTCGACGCCGACTCGACGCTCAGCGCCGGTCGGGAGGCCGCCGCCGCGCTGAACACCGGTGGCGTGTGGGCGCAGATGGGGACCATCGGTCTGCCGGGAACGGAGGCGGTGTGCGCGGCCGCGGCCGAGATCGGCGGTGTCACCGTCGTCGACGCCCCCGTGCTGGGCACGAAGCTCCCGGCCGAGAAGGGCGAGCTGGTGGTGCTGGCCGCAGGCGCTCCGCAGGTGCGCGAGGTCGTGGCGCCGCTGTTCGACGCGATCGGCTCGCGCACCCAGTGGGTCGGCGAGGACCCGTCGCAGGCGGGCGGGTCGAGGCTGAAGCTCGTCGCCAACAACTGGGTGCTGACGCTGACCAACGCCGTGGGCGAATCGATCGCGCTGGCCGAGGACCTGGGCGTGGACCCGTCGGAGTTCTTGGCGGCGATCAAGGGCACCGCGACCGACTCGGCCTACGCGCACATGAAGGGCGCGGCGATCATCAGCGGCGAGTTCCCACCCGCGTTCACCCTCAGCGCCGCCGCCAAGGACGCCGGTTTGGTGTCCCAGGCGGCCAGCGCCGGCGTGCGCCTCGACCTGGCCGAGGCGGTCAGGGCCCGGTTCGCCCGAGCCCTGACCGCGGGCCACGCCGACGAGGACATGGCCGCCGTCTACTACGCCTCCAAGCCCTGATCTCGAGGACAGCTTCACCGCACCCGGCGTTCGGCGGCGACGGTGAAGGTGCCGTCGCCGCGGATGTCCCGGGAGGATTCGCCGACGTGGACCCGGTAGTCACCGGCCGCGACGGTCCAGCCACCCGCCAGCTCGTCCCAGTAGGACAGGGCCGAGTCGGTCAGGGTGAACTCCACCGACGCCGAGCGCCCCGGATCGAGGGTGAGCTTGGCGAAGCCCTTGAGCTGCCGGGGCGGCTGCGGCACGTCCGCGCGCGGCGAGGGCAGGCCCAGGTAGAGCTGCGGTACGGCGTGTCCCGTCCGGTTGCCGGTGTTGGTGACGACCACGCTCACCTTCTCACCGGAGACGCGCAGGTCGGAGTAGGCGAAGGAGGTGTAGGACAGGCCGTGGCCGAACGGGAACGCCGGCTCGATCTCGCGGGCGTCGTAGTGCCGGTAGCCGACGAACACGCCTTCGGTGAAGTGCACGTCCAAGCCCTTGCCCGGGTAGCGGGCGATGTCACCGGCGGTGGGCACGTCGTCGTCGCTGTCCGGGAAGGTCAGCGGTAGCCGTCCGCCGGGGTCGACGTCGCCGAAGAGCACGCGCGCGATCGCGGTGCCCGCGTTCGCACCCGGGTACCAGGCCTCCAGCAGCGCGCGGGTGCGGTACCGCCACGGCGTGGCGACCGGACCACCGGTTTCGAGCACGACGACGGTGTTGACGTTGGCGTCGAGCGCGGCCTCGATGATCGCGTCCTGGTTGGCCAGCGGGTTGCCGAGCGCGGGCGGCGGGAACTGGGCGATGCCGGAGTCCAGGTCGAGGTTCGGCTTGTCGAGGAACTCCGACATCATGTCCGAGACCACGACCACCGCGATGTCGGCGTTGCGGGCGGCCTCGGCCGCCGCGCCCGGGGTCGTGCCGGGTTCGTGGACGACGGTGATGCCGGCCTCGGCGCCGCGCTGCTGGATGCCCTGCAGCGGGGAGGCGAAGCTGTACGGGGTGGTCGAGGACGAACCGCCGCCCTGCACGAACTTCTCGGCGGCCTCACCGATCACCGCGATGGTCTTGCCGCGCAGCGCGGCCGGGTCGAGCGGCAGCAGCCCGTCGTTGCGCAGCAGCGTCATGCCCTGCTCGGCGACGTGCCCGGCCGTGTCTAGGTGGGCCTTCTTGTCGATCTGGCTGTCGTCGTCGGGATAGGCGGGACGGTCGAAGATGCCGTGCGAGAACATCGTGCGCAGGATGCGGCGAGCGTGTTCGTCCACATCGGACGTCGCCGCCTGGCCGGTGGCCAGGGCGGTGCGGATCGCGGCCGGCGAGTACACCAGCGCGGGCCACGGTTCGAAGTCCATCCCGTTGGCCAGCGAGTTCCCGGTGGAGTGCATCGCGGCGTAGTCGGCGATGGTGTAGCCGGTGAAACCCCACTCGTGCTTGAGCAGGTCGTTGAGCAACCACTGGTGCTCGCAGGCGTACTGGCCGCCGACGCGGTTGTAGGAGCCCATGACCGCGCCGACACCCGCTTCGCGCACGGCGGCCTCGAACGGCGGCAGGTAGATCTCGCGCAGCGTGCGCTCGTCGACCACGGCGTTGTAGAGCATCCGCGAGCCGACGACGCCGAGGACGCCTTCCTGCGTGTAGGCGGCGAAGTGCTTGACGCACACCATCACGCCTTCGGAGTGAGCTCCGGCCGCCCAGCCGACGCCGATCCGCGAGGACAGGTACGGGTCCTCGCCGAAGCCTTCGAAGGCGCGGCCGGAGGTGGGCACGCGCAGCACGTCGACCGTCGGGCCGAACACCACGTCGTTGCCCTTGCACCGCACCTCGTTGGCCACCGTGGCGCCGTAGGTCTTGGCCAGCTCTGGGTCGAACGAGGCGGCCAGCGACACCCCCGAGGGCATCGAGGTGCCACTGCCCTGCCGGGAACCGACGGGGCCGTCGCCGTAGTAGACCGGCGGAATCCCCAGCCGTTCGACGCCGTGACCGGTACCGGTGTGCCCGGGTCCGGCGGCACCGGCCAGGTCATCACCGCCGAGCAGCGAGATCTTCTCGTCCAGGGTCAGCTCGCGCAGCACCATCGCCGCTCGTTCGTCAGGCGAGCGCCCGGGGTCGCACCAGGCGTGATCTCCGCAGCGACCCGGTGCGGCCGCTGCCGTCCCGGTCGGCAGCACGGTGGCCAGGCCGGCGATCCCAGCGGCGGTCATGAGCGTCCGACGATTCACTCGCTGCATCTGGCGCAGGGCCCCTCTCACTCCGTACGTCGTACGATTTCGCCCAGTTTCCGCCAGAGAACGCGGTGGATCATCGTCCAGATGCAGTCATCCGTTGCCTCCGATGCGCGGCCATGCGGACCGGAGCGTTCGCCACGCCGTAGCCCGCGTAGCCGTCGACCCGTTGCACGAGTTCGAGGAACACCCGCGAGCCGAACAGCTCGGTGAACAGGTGCAGGAACTCGCCGCCCGCGTCGCGGTCGTAGAGCACCGAGCAGCGCCGCAGGGTCTCCAGCAGCTCCGGGCGGAGACCGAAGCGGGCGTCGAGGTCGTCGTAGTAGTTGTCCGGGATCGGCAGCACCGGAGCACCGGAGGCGCCCAGCTGCTCGGCCGCCGCGATCACGTCGGTGCAGGTGAAGGCGATGTGCTGCGGATCGCGAACGGCCGGGGCCCACTCGCCGCGGCGGACCAGGGTGCCGTTGAGCGCGATGCGCACCGAACAGGTGGCGTCGACCATCCCGCGGTTGCGGACCATGCCGAACGGCGCGGCGTACTCGGTGATCTCCTCCGGTTCCAGGCCGAGGACCGAGCGGCAGAACAGCGCGGCCTCGTCGAAGTGGTCGAACGGCTGGGTCAGCGACACGTGGTCGATGCCGGTGATCCCCAGCCCCCGCCCCGGAGCCGCGGTGTCGCGGAAGTCCGAGAGCCAGCCGTCGGGTGCGGCGGTGTCGCAGAAGAACACGCCGGTGCCGTCGGGCGCGGCGACCGAGGCCAGGCCCGCTTCCTGCGGTCCGTGCTCGCGCGGCAGGATCGGCGAGCTCATCGCCTCGGCCCGCCGCGCCGAGCGCAGCGGGTCCGAGCTCTCCACCGCCAGCGCACCGATCTCCGCGGTGTCCGGGGTGGACGCGGTGGTGTTGATCAGCACCCGCGCACCGCCCTGCTCCCAGCGCCGCACGGGTTTGCTGCGGTGCTCCCCGGTCTCGGTGAAACCGAGCGCGGCGAGCCCCTCGGCCAGCCGGGCGGCGGTGGCGGGGTCGGCGACGAGCTCGGTGAAGGCGTATCCGTCGAGGTCAGGTGCGGGTTCGGCGACCGGGATACCGAGCTGCTCCTCCAGCAGCCGGAGCGACCGCATCGCGTCCACGGCAGCGGGTTTCGGATCGGTCTGCCGGAAGACGTCGTTGAACACCTCCAGCGACAGCGGCCCGGTGTATCCGGCTTCCAGGACGTTGCCCGCGAAGGTCTTGAGGTCGAACGAGCCCTGACCGGGGAACAGCCGGTGGTGCCTGCTCCACTGCAGCACGTCCATGTCCAGCTTCGGCGCGTCGGCCAGCTGCAGGAAGAACAGCTTCTCGCCGGGGATGGTGCGGATCAGCGACGGATCGCCGTCGCGGGAGAGCACGTGGAAGGAGTCCAGGCACAGCCCCAGCGCCGGGTGGTCCGCGCGGCGCACGATCCGCCAGGAGTGCTCGTAGGTGTTGACGAAACGTCCCCAGGCCAGCGCCTCGTAGGCCACCCGCATCCCGCGGGCTTCGGCGCGGTCGGCCAGCGTCCGCAGCTGCTCGGCGGCCAGCTCGTCGTCGTCGACGGCGTCCGGCGACACCGTCGAGCAGACCAGCACCAGGTCGGCGCCCAACTGCTCCATGACGTCGAACTTGCGCTCGGCGCGGCGCAGGTTGTCGCGCAGCCGCGCGGGCGGAACGGCTTCGAAGTCGCGGAACGGCTGGTAGAGATCGACCGACAGGCCCAGGTCTCGGCACCGGGCGCCGATGTCGGCAGGCGACGCGGCCGAGGCGATCAGGTCGTTCTCGAAGATCTCCACGCCGTTGAAACCGGCCGCAGCGGCGGCGGCGAGCTTGTCCTCCAGGGTGCCCGACAGGCAGACCGTGGCGATGGACCGTCGTGGCTCAGACATGCGCTCCCTCCAGTTCGGCGAAGTGCCGCAGCATCCGTTCGGCGTTCGGTTCCAAGCCGGTGAACAGCCGGAACGCGTCCACCGCCTGGAACACCGCCATGCCGCCGCCGTCGAGCACCCGGCAGCCGCGTTGGCGGGCGGTGACGACGAGTTCGGTGGCCAGCGGCCGGTAAACGACGTCGGCGACCCACATCTCCGGCCGCAGCAGCGCGGCGGGCACCGGCAGCCCGGGGTGGGCGGCCATGCCGGTGGGTGTGGCGTGCACCAGACCGTCGGCCTTGTCCAGCTCATCGTCGAGCCGCCCGCCGGTGACCGCGCGTTCGGGCAGGGAGGCGGCCAGCTCGGCGGCGCGGTCGGCGTCGAGATCGACGATCCGGACCTCCCCCGCTCCCAGGCCCAGGAGCGCGTGCGCGACGGCGGCTCCGGCACCTCCGGCGCCGAGCAGCAGGACCCGGTCCAGCGCGACGTCGGGCAGTCCGCGCTGGAGGCTGCGGGCGAACCCGGAGTGGTCGGTGTTGTGGCCGAGGGCGCGCGTGCCGTCGAAGACGACGGTGTTGACCGCGCCCAGCGCTGCGGCGTCGGAGTCGATCTCGTCGAGGTGATCGAGCACGAGCTGCTTGCAGGGGTGGGTGATGTTCAGCCCCCGGTAGCCCTCCGCGCGGGCGCGGGCCAGCAGCTCGCCGACGGCGCTCGGCTGTTCGCCGAGATCGTCGAGGTCCCACCGCCGGTAGCGGTAGTGCAGGCCGAGTTCGGCGGCCTCCCGCTCGTGCAACGCCGGGCTCAGCGACGGGCCGATGCCCGATCCGATGAGCCCCACCAGGTAGCCGTCGCGCACTCCGCACTCCCCATTAAGTAACGAACTAGCTAGTTAATTGTAGGCACACGAGGCGCTCCCCCGGAAGACTCCGTGCACTAGAGTGACGCTGAAGTGCAACAATCGCAGGGGAGCATCGTGGCCGCACCGACGTCCGACACCGGAGCGATCAAGCAGCGCGACGCCGACCGGACTCGCGCCGAGATCCTGCGGGTGGCCACCGAGGAGTTCGCGGACAAGGGCTACGCCGGCGCCCGGGTGGACGAGATCGCCGCGCGGACCAGCACCACCAAGCGGATGATCTACTACTACTTCTCCGGCAAGGAGCAGCTCTACCTGGCCGCGCTCGAGAACGCCTACGCGGTCATCCGCGGCCTGGAGAGCCAGGTCGACGTGGACGCGCTCGAACCCGCCGAGGCGATCCGCCGGCTGGCCGAGCTGACCTTCGACCACCACGAGTCGCACCCGGACTTCCTGCGGCTGGTCAGCATCGAGAACATCCACCGCGCCGAGCACCTGACCAAGTCGGAGCTGCTGCCCGGGCTGGCCGGGCCGGCGGTGGAGGTGCTCGACGGCGTGCTGCGGCGCGGGCGCGAGAACGGGCGGTTCCGCGAGGACGTCGACGCCCTCGACGTGCACATGATGATCAGCTCGTTCTGCGTGTTCCGCACCGCCAACCGCTACACGTTCCAGGCGATCTTCGAGCGCGACCTGCTCGACCCGAAGCGACGCGACCACTACCGCCGGATGCTCGGCGACATGGTGCTCGGCTTCCTGTCACGGGACTGAAACACGGCCTTGACACACGTTCGCGGGCGCTTCACAGTCTTGAGAACTAACTAGATGGTTCATAAGTCACCGCGCAACGGTGCACGGACTTCCTGGAGCAGACAGTGACCGACGGCCCGAGAGCCACCCAGGGCAAACCGCGCAAAGCCGCGATCGCCGCGTGGATCGGAAGTGCGCTCGAGTACTACGACTTCTTCATCTACGGCACCGCCGCAGCGCTGGTGTTCAACAAGATCTTCTTCCCCACCTCCGACCCCGCGACCGGCACCCTGCTGGCGCTGGCGTCCTTCGGCGTGGGCTACCTGGCGCGGCCGATCGGGGCGTTCATCCTCGGCCACATCGGCGACGCCTTCGGCCGCAAGCGGGTGCTGGTGTTCACCGTCCTGCTGATGGGGATCTCCACGGTCCTGGTCGGATGCCTGCCCACCTACGACCAGATCGGCCTGGCAGCACCGGCGCTGCTGGTCGCACTGCGCCTGCTGCAGGGATTCTCGGCAGCGGGCGAGCAGGCCGGGGCGAACTCGATGTCGCTGGAGCACGCACCGGCGCACCGGCGCGCCTACTACACGAGCTTCACGCTCAGCGGTACGCAGGCCGGGCAGATCCTGGCCACGGCGGTGTTCCTGCCGGTCGCCGCACTGCCGGAGGAGCACCTTGTCAGCTGGGGCTGGCGGGTTCCGTTCTGGCTCAGCGCGGTGGTCGTGATCGTCGGACTGGTGATCCGCAGCAAGCTCGACGAGACACCGGTCTTCGTCGAGGAGGTCGCCGACGCCAAGCGCGAGAAGACCCCGCTGCTGCCGCTGTTCCGCGACCACTGGGCCGACGTGCTGCGGGTGGTCGTCGCATCGACGATCGCCGCGGTGAGCACCATCTTCACCGTCTACGCGCTCAGCTACGCGGTGAACACCGTGGGCCTGGCCAAGACGCCGATCCTGTGGGTGGGCGTGCTGGCCAACATCGTTGCGCTGGCGGCGATCCCGCTGTGGGCGGGACTGGCCGACCGGGTCGGCCGCAAGCCGGTGTTCATCGGCGGCTCCGCCGGGTGCGCGGTGCTGATGTTCGGTTACCTGTGGTCGCTGTCGGTCGGCAGCTGGGCGCTGATCTTCACCTTCGGCATCCTGCTGTTCGGCGTCGTCTACAGCGCCACCAACGGGATCTGGCCGGCCTTCTACGGCGAGATGTTCCCGGCGAAGGTGCGGCTGTCGGGCATGGCCGTGGGCACCCAGATCGGTTTCGCGCTGGCCGGGTTCTC
Source organism: Saccharopolyspora terrae (assembly GCF_004348435.1). Classification (NCBI taxonomy): domain Bacteria; kingdom Bacillati; phylum Actinomycetota; class Actinomycetes; order Pseudonocardiales; family Pseudonocardiaceae; genus Saccharopolyspora; species Saccharopolyspora terrae. The sequence continues at coordinate 64,604 of NZ_SMKS01000030.1, forward strand.
CCCCAGCATCGCCGAGGCGATCGGCGGTGGGCGTGAAGGCTGGGCCTACGTCGCGCTGTTCACCGCGGGCCTGTGCGCGCTGAACATCATCGCGGTGGCCTCCGCACGCGAGACCCACCGGGTCCCGACACCCGAGCTGGGCGCGCGCAAGACCCCCGCAACCGTCTGACCCACTCCGCTGGGCGCATCACTCCCGACCCCGATTTCAGCGGAACTCCGGACCGGATTTCCACTGAAATCGGGGTCGGTGATTTCCACTGAAATCCGGGACTCCCGGTGCTTCGAGCGCGTCCGGCGTGCAGCAGATCCCGCCCCGTGGGACCGGGGGCTCGTGCGTTGACCTCCGGGCGGGGTGCTGCGAGCATCCGTGGTCGTGTTCACCCGGAACGCCTTCTCCTGGCGCCTGCACGTCGATCTGCGACGGCAGGCCAGCTCCATCTGTCCGGCTCCGTAGACCCCTCGAGGACTCCCGGGCGGTTCTCGTCCCGAACTCGCCCCCAACCCTGATTCCCGGTCAGTTCTGACCAGAACCGACCGTCCCCTCGCGCGCGCCCGCTGACCTCGCGTCATCGGGTGGATTCGTCGTGCCTCGCAGATGGAGTGAAACACCTTGCGCCGTCGTGATTTCCTTTCCCTGGCCGCAGCCGGTTCGGCCGCCGGACTGCTCGCCGCGTGCTCCGGCGGCCGCGGCGGTGATGCCGCCTCCGCGCCCGTCCCGCCGCCGATCCCGCCCGACCAGCTGGCCGGTGCGACGCTCCGCGTCGGCGACCAGAAGGGCGCGTCCCAGTCGTTGCTGCGCTCGGCCGGGCTGGACGACTTCCCGTACGAGGTCGAGTGGGCGACCTTCACCTCGGGCCCGCCGCTGCTGGAAGCGCTGTCGGCGGACGCCATCGACATCGGCGGCACCGGCAACACTCCCCCGCTGTTCGCCGCCGCGGCCAAGGCCGACATCAAGATCGTCGCCGCCTCCCAGGGCAACGTCGCCAGCGACGCGCTCGTCGTCCTGCCGAATTCCCCGCTCCAGTCCCGCGACCAGCTGCGCGGGCGCAAGATCGCGGTCTCCAAGGGCAGCTCCGCGCACGGCCAGATCCTGCAGACGCTGGCGGCCGTCGGACTCACGCCGAACGACGTCCAGCTCGTCTTCCTGCAGCCCGCCGACGCGCTCGGGGCGTTCAAGCAGGGCGCGGTGGACGCGTGGGCGATCTGGGACCCGTACTTCGCGCAGGTCCAGCTCGAATCCGGTGCGCGGGTCATCGCCGACGGGCGCGGTGGCGGCGCCAACGGCTACAGCTTCCAGGTCGCCGGCACCGCCGCGCTGGCCGACGCCCGGCGCAACTCGGCGATCGCCGACTACCTCTCACGGCTGTCGCGGGCGTACCGCTTCGCCGACACCAACCGCGAGAAGCGCGCCCAGGCGTGGTCGGAGGACACCGGGCTGCCCATCGAGGTCACCCGCAAGGCCACCGAGCTCGGACCCGACCTGCCGATCCCGCTCGACCAGCGGGTCGTCCGCTCGCAGCAGGAGCTCGCCGACGCCTTCGTGGCGGCCAAGGAGATCCCGCGCAGGTTCGCCTTCGCCGACTACGTCGACAACCGCTTCGCGACCCAGCTCGCGACCGTCTAAGAGGACCTCCCCCATGCCCATCACCACGCACTGGTTCCTGCCCACCCACGGCGACGGCCGGTCCGTCGTGGACCGCCCGCACACCACGCCGACCGGAGCCGACACGCCGCGCCGACCCGACATCGACTACCTCGCGCAGGTCGCCCAAGCCGTGGAGCACCTCGGCTTCACCGGCATGCTCACCCCCACCGGCAGCTGGTGCCAGGACGCCTGGATCACCACCGCCGCGCTGCTGGCGCGCACCAAGCGGATCAAGTTCTTGGTCGCGTTCCGGCCGGGTTCGCTGTCGCCGACGCTGGCCGCGCAGCTGGCCAGCACGTACCAGAAGGTCTCCGACGGGCGACTGCTGCTCAACATCGTGACCGGCGGTGAGTCGACCGAGCAGCAGCGCTACGGCGACTGGCTCGACCACGACGAGCGCTACGCCCGCACCGACGAGTTCCTGGCGATCATGCGCGGCATCTTCGCGGGCGAGCCCTTCGACTTCGACGGTGAGCACTACAGCGTGCGCGGCGCGACGTCCTTCGAGCCCCCGGCACCGGTCCCGCCCTTGTACTTCGGCGGATCCTCAGACGCCGCGCTGCCGGTGGCCGCCCGGCGGGCGGACGTGCACCTGACCTGGGGAGAGCCGCCGGCGGCGGTCGGGCGCAAGGTGCAGCGGCTGCGGGAGCTGGCCGCCGAGGAGGGCCGCGAGCTGCGGTTCGGCCTGCGCGCGCACGTCATCACCCGCAACACCAGCGCCGACGCGTGGGACACGGCGCAGCGGTTCCTGGAGCAGATGGACCCCGCCGACGTGGCGGCCTCGCAGGCCAAGATCGCCAAGACCGAAGCCGTCGGGCAGCAGAAGATGGCCGCGCTGCACGGCGGCGTCCTGCCTTCCAGCGCCCGCGACCTGGAGGTCCACCCCGGGCTGTGGGCGGGGGTCGGGCTGCTGCGCGGCGGGGCCGGAACAGCGCTGGTGGGCAGCCACTCCGAGGTCGCCGACCTCATCGAGGAGTACCACTCGGTGGGCATCGACGAGTTCGTGCTGTCGGGCTACCCGCACCTGGAGGAGGCGTACTGGTTCGGCGAGGGGGTGCACCCCGAGCTCGCGCGGCGGGGCCTGCGGGAAAACAGCTCGCCCGGAGCCGTGCGCGACCTGGAGCCCGCGCCGCACTGACCCCGAACGCGAATCGGCCCCGGCCTGAACTGGCCGGGGCCGATCTCGTGCGTCAGTAGCGGTTGCCGCCGGGTGCCGGTCGCTGTGGAGGGCGACCGCCCGGAGCGCCGGGGCGACCCGGCCCCGGGGGCTGGGCGCCGGGACGACCGGCACCGGGCGGCGGGCCCGCGGGCGGGTTCCCGCCGGGACGGCCCTGGTTGGGGGCGCCGGGGCGACCCTGACCGGGTGCAGCCGGACGACCGCCCTGGTTCGGCGGGTTCCCCTGCGGGCGGCCCTGGTTCGGGGCGGGACGGCCACCGCCTGGCGGCTGACCGCCGGGCCGGCCCTGCTGACCGGCCGGGCGGGCCTGACCGGCCCCGGCCGGACGGCCCTGGTTGGCTCCCGGCCGCGCACCGGGCCGACCGGCGGGCGGCTGTGCGCCGCGCTCCGGACGGGAGGTCTCCGCGCGGGACGGCCCGCGGTCGTCGCGGTCGAAGTCCAGGTCGAAGTCGTCGTCATCCCGACGCCTGCGACGGGGCATGCGCAACGGGGCCTTGCCCGCCTGCTTGCGGCTGTTGATCCACAGGTCGAAGCCGAAGATCACCAAGGCCATGATCAGGAGCATCAGGCCGAGCAACGGCACTTCCAGAACCAACGCCGTCACCAGCGCGAGTACCAGCATCGTGATGATCGGTACCCACGCGAACGGGTCGATCCGGTTCAGGATCGCGGAGACCCCGCCGGAATCGTCGTGGTCCGCGTCACGTGCCATCGAGAATCTCCAACTTCACTCTGCGCCCGGCCGCGGAAGTGTACCGGAGGACGACCCCCGGACCCGCGACCGTCACCCGACCATGCGGGCCCGATCACGCCTGTTGTACGCCATCACTGACCGGCCAGGCGGACCTGGACGCCCCAGAGGTCCGCCACGCCGGGCGCGGCGCGAACGCGCTCCCGCGTCTCGCCGCCTCCGCCGCGCGGACCACTTCAAGATCATACTCACGAAGGGGTTTCCCTTTGTTCACACCTGCACCCCTCCGGCGCGGCAATGCGAACGCGGGCGGCTGACCAGGCATGGGCTCCAATTTTTACCGGTAGGCAGCGATCCCCCTAGTTCCCATCCGCTGAATTACCCAGTCCACTGTGGCCTCATTGCCAATTGAACAGTATTTCGGTTACACACTGTTGATCATTGGGCGGTCGGGCGGTCACAGTGGATGATTTGCGCAGTTCCACTGCACAGCAGGCGGTTTCACGCCACGAGAGGTGTCTGTGGACATCACCTCGGTTACCTTTGATCGTCAAGATCACGGGTGCTGCTGTGCCCGCCAGTCACTTTCCGGCGAACACGGAGCCGAAAGTCGTAAGCCAGATTGATCGAGGCTGCAATGAGCACTGCCGACGCAACCCTCGGCGATCTCACGCGCAGGCAGTTGCACAACCTCTGCCGAGTCGTGGGAATGGACCGGACCGATCCGCTCCGATTGCTGGGAGAGGTCCTGGGAGCTGCCCGCGACCGCCCGCTGGCCCAGCCGGCGCTGTGGCCGTCCGACGTCGCCGACGACGCCACCCCGATCGAGTTCTCCGTCCAGGTCGACGACGGTGGGGGCCGCCACCTGCGGATCCTCGCCGAAACGCTGCCCGCCGCACCCGGACCCGCCGCCAACCTGCGCGCCGCCCAGGACCTGGTCACCGCCCTCGCCGAGCGCTACGACCTGGCGCTGGACCGGCTGCGCACCGTCGAGGACCTGTTCAGCCCGGAAGAACCGCGGGGCAGGTTCTCCTGGTGGTTCTCCTTCATCTTCGACGCCGACGGGCGCCCGCGGTTCAAGGTCTACTTCAACCCCGACGTGCACGGCGCGGACCACGCCCCGAAAGTCGTCCAGGAGGCGTTCAACCGGCTGGGGTTGGACGGCGCCCACCCCACCGTCGTCGATTACGCGCTGCGCCGCGAAGCCGACCGGCTGACGTTCTTCGCCCTGGACCTCGACAACAGCCCGCAGTCCCGGGTCAAGATCTACGTCTCCCAGCACGACGCGGGCATCGACGACGTCGAGCGAGCCGCCTCCGCGGTTCCGGGCATCGACCGCTACCAGGTCGGGGACTTCTGCCGGACGCTGGCGCCCGGTGTCGAGCGCTTCCCCGGCCGCCCCCTGGTGTCGAGCTACTCCTTCGTCGAAGGCGACCGCGAGAAGCCCAGCAACTACAGCATCTACCTGCCGCTGCGCGACTACGTGCCGGACGACTCGGTGGCCCGCGACCGCGTTCGACGGCATCTGCGCGACCACCGGATCGACCCGGCGATGCTCGACGAGGTCATCGGCGCGCTCACCGACCGCGACCTGGCGGCCCGGGCCGGGTTGCTCGCGCACGTCTCGCTGCGGTTGAGCCCCGATCAGACCGGCACCACGATCTACGCCTCCTCCGAGGCCTACGGCGGCACGCCCGAGAACTAGAGCCTGGTCATGAGTCGCTTTGCTTGGCGGTGCGGGTGGCGGAACCTGACACGCCTTCTGGCTGCGGGATCCGAGACTTGTGTATGTCCACGACACGGCGCTACGGCTGTCCTCCCCAGAAGACGTGTCAGAACCCGCGGCGGTGCGAGCTGAGCCCCACACCTGAAACAGCGGCTACCGCCGCCTTCTTCACACAACACCTAGCCGCAACAACATCGAGGAGCACACCCCCATGCCGCACTTGCGCCCCTACGTCTCCGCCGTCGTGCGCCGCATCCCCATCACCACCCGCGAGCAGCGCGTCGAGGCGCTGGATCTCGCCGGTCACAACCCGTTCAACCTGCCCGCTGACCAGGTGAGCATCGACCTGCTGTCGGACTCCGGGACCGGCGCGGTCTCCGTCGACCAGCAGGCGTGGGCGCAGCGCGGCGACGAGCGCTACGCCGGTGCCGAGTCCTACTACCGCTACCGCGACGCGCTGCGGGAAGTGGTGCCCTACCGGCACCTGCTCCCGGTGCACCAGGGGCGCGCCGCCGAGCGGGTCCTGTTCACCGCGCTGCTCGGCGAAGGCCGGATCAGCCTGAGCAACACGCACTTCGACACCACCCGGGCGAACGTGGAGCGGCTGGGCGCCGAGGCCAGGGACCTGCCCAACCAGGAGCTGTTCGACCTCGACAGCGACCACCCGTTCAAGGGCGACATCGACGTCGCCGCCGTCCGCGAGGTCCTCGACGGCCCCGACGGGCACCGGGTCGGGCAGATCCTGGTGACCATCACCAACAACGGCGGTGGCGGGCAACCGGTGTCGATGGCCAACCTCAAGGAGATCAGCGCGCTCGCGCGCGAGCGCGGGGTTCCGCTGATCCTGGACGCCGCGCGGTTCGCCGAGAACGCTTGGCTCGTCATCCGCCGCGAAGCCGGGTACGAGGACAGGACTCCGCTGCAGGTCTCGCGCGAGGCGTTCGAGCTCGCCGACGGTGCCGTGGCCAGCCTGAAGAAGGACGGCCTGTCACCGGAGGGTGCGTTCATTGGCCTCAACGACACCGAGCTCGCCGACCGGTGCGAGGTCGACGTGATCGCCACCGAGGGGTTCCGCACCTACGGCGGGCTCACCGGGTCCACGATGGAGCAGCTCGCGCAGGGCCTGCGCGAGGTCGTCACGCCCGAGTACCTCGCCGATCGCGAGCACGAGGCGGCCTACCTCGCCGAACGCGCGCACCACGCGGGCGTGAGCACGATCCGCCCGTCCGGCCTGCACGGCGTCTACCTCAACGCCGGTCGACTGCTGCCGCACCTGTCGCCGGCGCAGTTCCCGGGGCACGCGCTGGCCTGCGCGCTCTACCGCGAGGGAGGGATCCGCTGCGCTGAACTGGGTTCGCTGTACCTGGGCACTCTCGACGAGAACGACCAGCTGACCACGCCCGCGCCGTTCGAGCTGGTCCGGCTGGCGCTGCCGCGGCGGGTCTACGACCACAGCCACCTGGAGTACGTGGGCGAGGTCCTCGCCGAGATCGCCAAGAACCCCGAGTCGGTTCCCGGCTACCGAATCACGGAGAACCCGCCGATCCTGCGCCACTTCCGCTGCCGGACCGAGCCGCTGAGCTGAGCCCGTCCGTCCCGGGTACCCGACGCCGGGGTACCCGGGGCGGGCGGTCAGGCCAGTCCCGAAGGCGTGCGATCGATGGCGTGGCGCACGAGCGTGACCAGCGCGTTCTTGCACAGCTCGCGCTCGCGGGCATCGCAGATGACGATCGGGACCTCGGCCGGGATCACCAGCGCGTCGCGCACTTCCTCGGGTTCGTACTGGTAGCCGTCGTCGAAGATGTTGACCGCCACCACGAACGGGATGCCGCGCCGCTCGAAGAAGTCCACCGAGGCGAACGCCTCCTGCAGCTTGCGCGTGTCCACCAGCACCACGGCGCCGACCGCGCCGAGCGCCAGGTCGTTCCACAACGGCCAGAACCGGTTCTGGCCGGGGGCGCCGAACAGGTACAGCACGATCTCGTCGGAGATGGTGATGCGGCCGAAGTCCAGCGCGACGGTGGTGGTCTCCTTGCGCTCCACCCCGCTGAGGTCGTCGATCCCCTCGCTGGCGACCGTCATCTCCTCTTCGGTGGTCAGCGGCGGGATCTCGCTCACCGCGCCGACCATCGTCGTCTTGCCGACACCGAAACCACCGGCCACGACGAGTTTCACGGGTATCGGGGCGGGATTTCCGCACTCGTCCCCGTAGTCCCGGCCGGACTGCACCAGAACAGCTTGTTCTGACCGGGCTTTCGCCTCGGTCACCTCAGAGTTTGCAAAGCCCACGGTACACCTGCTCCAAGATTTCTCGGCTGACTTCGGTACGAGGCGTGCGCACGAAGACCGCACCGTGATCGAGCAGGTCACCGCACAGGACCCGGACCACTCCCATCGGCTGTCCCAGCGCGACGGCGAGCTCCGCCAGCGACACCGGGCGGTGGCACGCCTCGAGGATCGCTCGGTGCTCAGGCGTGAGTTCCAGCCTCGGGGTCTCCGGTCGCGGCTCGACGGTGACCACCTGGGTCGCCGTGTCGAGCCGGTGCTTGTGCTGCCCAGGGGTCCGGCCGCGCGTGATCGTGTACGGCCGGACCATGGGCCCGGCTTCATCGTCGTACCACGCCTCGTCCACTGTCAGGTCCTCTCCGCCGCCAACCCGTGCAGCTCGCGCGGCGCGGCCGACAGGAACGATCCGACCCGGGTGATCAGGCGGCCCATCTCGTAGGCCACCAGCTCGATGTCGGTGTCGGCCGCCGACAGCACCGCCAGGCACGCGCCGCTGCCCGCCGCCGAGACGAACAGGAACCCGTGCTCCATCTCGACGTGGGTCTGCGCGACCTGGCCGCGACCGAAGTCCTTGCTCACGCCCTTGCCGATGCTGCGCATGCTCGACGCCGCCGCGGCGAGCTTGTCGCCGGCGTCGCGGTCCAGCCCGGCGGACTTGGCGATGACCAGGCCGTCGTTGGACAGCACGACGGCGTGGTCGGCTCCGTGCACGCCGTGCACGAAGTCGTCCAGCAGCCAACTCAGTTTCGAAGCTGTCTCGGTCATGCCCACCTCACACGCGCTTGCTTGTCGTTTGATCTGGTCACGTGTCGCCACCGTCGGATTCGTCGAAACCGCCCCGGAACGCCCGGCGGAACCCCGCCAGCTTGCTCGGCGAGGCGATCATCGACTGGTCTTCCGCGTCCGGGTCGTCCTTCAGGCCGTCGGCCAGGTGCGTCTGCGGCACCCGCTTGGGCAGGGAAGGACGGTTCGCCTTGCCGCCGCCCTTGCCGCGCTCGGCTTGCCGTTCGGGAGCGGGCGATGCCTCGGCCGGCCACTCGTGGTCGGGCGTCTCGGTGGCCCTGCCGGGGGCGGTCGGCTGGTCGGTCATGGTCCCATTCCAGCCCAGTTCGCGTGGTTGCGGCACCAACGTTCGTTCGGGCTGCGCACCGTTGCCCGGCTGTTGCTCCAGGTTCTCGGCGAGCTCGCGACGGCGGTCCAGGGCGCTCACCGGCACCTGCACGGTGTCGCCGTCGCCGCTGATCCCCGCTTCCAGGATCCGGTTGGGCAGCAGGACCGTGGCGCGGGTCCCGCCGTAGGCCGACACGCCGAACTCCACCGAGATCTCCCGGCGCGAGGCCAGCCGGGCGGCGGTGAACAGGCCCAGCTGCTCGGCCTTGTTGTTCTCCAGCACGAGCCGGTCGAACTCCGGTGGCTCGTGCATCATCTCGTTGGCCCGCTGGCGGATCTCCGGATCCATGCCCAGGCCCTGGTCGGCGATGTCGATGGCGATGCCGCGAGCGACCTCGTTGGCACTCACGTGCACCTGGGTGTTCGGCGGCGAGAACGCGGTGGCGTTGTCGATGAGCTCGGAGATCAGGTGGATCGCATCGCCCACCGCGGAACCGTGCAGCATCACCTCCGGCACGTGGCCGATGACCACGCGCGAGTACTGGTCGATCTCGGAGACCGAGGAGCGCAGCACGTCCATCAGCGCGACCGGGCGGCTCCACCGGCGACCGGGCTGCTGGTCACCGAGGACCAGCAGGTTCTCCACCGTGCGGCGCGCGCGGGTGGTGGCGTTGTCGAGTTCGAACAGCCTGGCCAGCTGCTGGGAGCTGTCCTCGTTGCGCTCCAGCTGGTCGATCGTGGTGTGCATGCCGCGCAGCAGCCGCTGGATGCGGTGCGCCATGCCCACGAACACCACGCGGGCGCCCTGCCTGGCCCGCGTCTCGCCGACGGCGGCCTGCACCGCTTCCTGCTGGAACAGCTGGATCGCGTGGGCGACCTCGCCGACCTCGTCATTGCCGAAGTGACCCAGGGCCACCAGCTCGGCGTCGACCTCGACCGCCTCGCCTTCGCGGAGCCTGCGCACCACGTCCGGCAGCCGCTCGGCCATCGCCAGCGATTCGGTGCGCAGTCCCTGCAGCCGCGTCAGCAGCGCGTCGTCGACGACCGTGCGGTAGACGCGGCGGGCGAAGAAGAACGAGCCCACCGACACCGCCAGCGCGACCAGGCTGCCGATCAGCACCGTCCACAGCGTGCCGGTCGCGCGGCTGACCGCACCGTTGGCGACCAGCTCGCTCTGGGTGCGCACCAGGTTGGACATCTCGGCGCCGATGTCGTTGGTCATCCGGCGCCAGTCCTCGACGCGCAGCGGCGGCCGCTCGTTCGGGCCGAACGCGCCGTGCTGGACGAGCTGGTCCTCGGCGGCCACCAGCTGCTTCCAGTCCGGGTTGGCGATCATCGCCTCGTACCGCTGGCGCACCTCGGGCAGCATCGTGGTCATGTTGGCCTGCACGATGGCGTGGTGGCTGACGATGTAGCCGGTCAGCTCGCGGTGCTCGGCGGGGCTGAGCTCACCGCTGGCGAGGATGGTGCCGACCATCGAGGACTCGCGGGAGAGCGTGTCGGACGCGCGGAACAGGCCGACCGCGGCCAGCGAGCCCTGACGGGCCTCGGAGTCGGGCGTGATGCGCGACTGGATGTCGAAGAGCTTGGTGGCGGTCGCGAACATCTCGTCGTAGAAGGCGTTGAGCTCCTCGACCGTCGCCTGGCGGCTGATGATCCGCTCGCGGACGGCGGGCAGCTGCTTGAAGTAGCCGTTGAGCTGGTTCATCGGCGCGATGACGTCGGCGGGCGCCGATTCCAGCACCGGGGCGGCCTTCGCGTTGAGCTCGTCGAGGGCGCTGTCGGTGGCGCGCTGCTGACCGGCGAGCTCGTTGATCCCCGCGCCGGGCTGGCTGATGACCTCCAGGCTGCGCAGCCGCTCGCGCTGGACCTGGTCGAGCGCGTTGACCGCGGGCAACGACATCGACTGCACGCCGGAAGCGATCTGGCGGGCGAAGAACGCGTCGAAGGCGAACAGCGAACACCCCACCGACCACAGCACCGCGACGACGACCCACGGGACGAACACCGCCCAGGTCAGTCGCGACCGGATCGAGGAACCGCCCGGGCGTCGTCTTTCTGGGCCTGGCGAGGACTGGGAGTCGTCTTGGGTCGTCACTTCCACGTTCTTTCCATCGATGGTCTTTCGCCCACGCCAGGGCGCATCCCGGCGGTCCGACATCACGTGCCCTCGATACGCCAGGCACCATATCGGATGATCTTCACTCAATAGTGGACGTTGGCGGGTATTCCCCACCACAGCTGGACGGACGACACTTCCACCGGGATTTTTCCCACTGAGGTGATCTCAGTGGATTCGGTTGTGTTCGTGGTGGGTGAGTACGAGTGCGGCTTGGATGATGTTGCCGATTTTGCGGGGGCTGGCGGTGATGTGGTGGAGGGTGCGCCAGCGTTTGGTGA